>JBAZYI010000007.1:0-40048 GCA_041659345.1 Candidatus Nanopelagicaceae bacterium
ACAACAAGGATCTTTTCAAGGCAGCAGGCGTAGCATTCCCAACTTCAAAGTGGGATTGGAGTGACGAGGCCGCAGCGGCCGCACAACTCAAGGCCAAGTTGCCAGAGGGTACATATGCGGATTTCCAGCCAACACAGTTCTGGGAGTTCTATAAGGTCCTGGGACAAGCTGGCGGAAAGTTCTTGAGTGCCGATAAGAAAACAGCCTTGTTCAACAAGCAACCAGGAATCAGTGCTCTCACTTGGCTCGTAAGCAAGACGCAGAACGGCTACACCCCAACCAAGGCCCAAATGGGAACAATGGATGACGGTGCAATGTTTAAGGCAGGCAAGCTTGCCATGCACCACACCGGAATCTGGATGTTCGATGCCTATAAAGATGTTCCATTCGGTTGGGATATCGTCGTTCAACCAGGCGGAGTAACGCCCGGAAACCACTTCTTCGCCAACGCGGTAGTTGCATCTGCTACGACCAAGAACCCAGCCGCGGCTTGGAAATGGGCGCGGTTCATGACTAGCGATCCTGCTGCCGTGAAAATCCGTCTTGCTGCTGGATGGGAAATCCCAGCAATCTCGGACAAGAAGGCCCTCTCCATCTACCTCTCGCAGCCAGTACCCGCCAACCGCGAAGCGGTTTTCGAGGCACTGAAATTCCCCGTCACTCCGCCGGTAATTCGCCAGCAGAATGAAATGCAAGACACGGTAAATGCATGGCTTGAAAAAGCACTTAGTGGCTCAGTATCAGTCACAGAAGCGCTTAATAGTGCTGCTAAGGACGTAAATGCGATCCTAGCAAAAGAGTAAATGAAACACGGAATGGCGTTGCGGCCTCAATCAGCCGCAACGCCATTCCAATTTAACAACTAAAGCTATCTCCAAATTCGCTTTCAACATCCGAATTAAGTTGCCTACAGAATCGATGGTAGAGAGAATTATAATTGAAACGCACTCCAAGTTAAGAGACGCAAGTATTCGTATTATCAAGGCGAATCAAGCTGACTCTGGTGCATACATCGCTTCACCAAATTTTCGGGTTTACAACTACAGCTGGTTCCGCGACGGCGCCTTCATCGCCGAGGCGATGAGTGTGTCTGGAGAGTCAGAAAGCGCCCTTAACTTTCACAAGTGGGCGACTCGTGTGATCATCGACCGCGAGGAGAAGGTGGCCTCACTTATTCGAAGGAAGCGACAGGGCGAAGAGATTGCGTCAGAAGAGCATCTCCACTGTCGTTATCAAGTAGGTGGGCAAGAGTCGGAAGAATATTGGACGAACCTGCAACTTGATGGTTTCGGAACATGGATATGGTCTCTTGGAAAATTCCGTTCACGCGGAAATGCCCTCCCCATCGCGACATATCGCGCCGTTGAAACACTTGTCGGCTATCTTTCAACTTTCTGGGAGATTGAGTCCTACGACTGGTGGGAAGAGAGTTTCGGGCACCAACACGTTGCTAATCTTGGAAGTATCGCCGCGGGGCTGAAAGCATGTAGCACGTGGGAAGAGTTGTCGACAGAATCCAAAAATGTCGCCGGCGACTGCGCCAATGCAATCCTGGACCTAATATATGAAAAAGGATTAACTCACGGCCGCCTTGCAAAGTGGATTGACGGTGAAGGGCTAGATTCGAGCCTCCTCTCACTCATCGCGCCTTTCGGACTTATTGAGGGAAGTAGTTCGATCGCTCAATCAACTATTAAGGCAGTTTCAGAAGAGCTGGGAACTTTCGGAACCTATCGCCACAAGGACGATGGATATTTTGGTGGAGGTCGCTGGCCACTTCTTTCTTGTTTCCTTGGCTTATCATTGATCGAAGTTGGCGACACAGCGAAGGCGGCGGAAATCTTGGACTGGGTTGAGACTCTCACAAATGATGATCTCGAACTTCCCGAACAACTGGAAAGTCCGCTTCTCTTCCCGCAGATGAGGGCGGAATGGATCGCAAATTGGGGCGTACCTGCTGTTCCTCTCCTCTGGAGTCACGCCATGTATTTATCCTTATACAGCGCCCTTAATACGTCCTTAGGAAAGGAATGAGCCAGTGCTAGTCCACTCACCATTGGGTCTGGGCCATCCGTATCGGCGTGAGCCGGATCAGAGGATTCCAATTCGTCCTCTATCGGGGGATGTGTGGACAGTTCGCGCACGATCGGATGAGGCAACAAAGAAGGTTACCCTGCATCTTGCAGATGAGAATGAAGTACTCTCCTTTGAACTGACGTGCGTAGGTCAGGCTCATTCAAGTGATTTTGGCCCCTATGGCAAGACCGCAAAATTCACGGGAACGAATACTCACTTAGCTGATGCAGCCGCCCGCTCAGGTGAATACCCCGATGAACTTGCTTGGGAAGTAGTTTTGCCAGTACTCAAAGAGTTCCAAGAGGTCTCCTACTGGCTCGAGAGTGACACAGGTGAGAGAACGGAGACTTTCTCATTCTGTGCACTTGTGTGGGGCTCTGACGACGGATTCTTAAAACAGAGCGGACAATTCCCGACCGGAATTTCAATTATGGAACCAGAAGTTCTCAAGGACTCTCAACAACGAGTCCATTGCGTGAGAGCTTGGCTCCCCCTCGCATCCGAAGATCATATTGTCGGCTTCGGAGAAAGGTTTCACTCCGTTGATCAACGCGGCGAACTAGTCGATGCGGTCGTCTATGAAGAATACAAGGGACAGGGCCATCGGACATATTTGCCCGCACCCTTTGGGATGGTAATTGGGAGCGACTTTGGCTTCTATCTCAATACTGGCAATCCAAGTCGATTCGATGTCGGGGCGAGCAATAAAAACCGTATTTCCTTCGAGATAGACATAGATCCCGCACAGAGTGAATGTGAAATAAAGGCATACAGTGGAACCCCTTCCACAATTTTGAATCAGTACATGTTGGAGTTTCCGCGTCCCGAAAATCCCCCTGAATGGATATACAAACTTTGGGGCAGTAGCAATGAATGGAACACCCAATTACGCGTCAACCAAGAATTGGCAAAAAGCGTAGAGGCAACAATCGATCTGGGCGTCATAGTTCTCGAGGCCTGGTCGGATGAATCCACTTTCGCAGTTTTTAGAGATGCTGAGTATGAACCAACAGATGGATCACGGGGACTTCATGCGAGCGAAATTAGATACCCAGTTGGTGGAGCTTGGCCAAATCCTCAACTGATGATCGAGGAAATGCACAAACAAGACATTAAATTGATCCTCTGGCAAATTCCAGTAGTTAAGGATCAAGGCGAACCTAATTCACAAGTCCGGGCCATCTGGGAATATGCAATCAAGAATGACCTCGTCATCAAAGATGGCAACGGAGATCCCTACCGAGTCCGAGGTTTCTGGTTTCACGATGGGCTCCTTCCAGATCTAACCAACAAGCGAGTCCGTGCTTGGTGGGCTGATCTGCACAAGTATCTCGTCACCGACATGGGAGTAGACGGCTTTAAAACCGATGGTGGTGAACATGCGTGGGGAACTGATTTGCGTTACTTAGATGGGCGCTCAGGCCTTGAAAAGAACAATCTACTTCCAGTTGCATACGCGCAGACCTTTCATGAACTATTTGCCGATACGAAGAAGGAGGGTGTGACGTTCTCGCGGGCAGGATTTGCCGGAAGCAGTTCGTATCCAACTTTCTGGGCAGGTGATGAAGACTCAACGTGGAATGCCTACCGCGCTTCTATACGTGCTGGAATATCAGCATCGGCAAGTGGAATTTTCTTCTGGGGTTGGGATATCGGCGGATTTAGTGGCGAGCTTCCAAGCGCTGAGCTCTACCTCCGTGGCGCAGCAATGGCCACCTTCTGCCCCATCATGCAATTTCATTCTGAATACAACCATCATCGCAAACCTTCAAATGATCGAACCCCATGGAATGTCGCTGAGCAGACCGGCAATCCAGAAGTTCTCACTGTATTCCGAGACTTTGCGGCGGTGAGAAAACGGCTTCTCCCCTATCTAGCGCAGGAAGGTGAGATCGCAATCAAAACCGGACGACCATTGATGGCTGGACTGTTCTTTGATTACGCACAAGACGATTCCATCTGGGAGGCGCCGTATCAGTACATGCTCGGTCGATATCTGCTGGTTGCTCCAGTTATTGAGGAAGCTGCGACGACTATTCGCATATACCTACCCGAAGGCGACTGGGTTGATTTTTGGGACCGTAAAAAGTGGACTGGAAAACAGTGGATAGATATGAAAACACCTATCGATCGCATCCCAGTCTTCATCAAGGCAGATGCACCCGAGCAGGTGCACGCACTTTAAATATCTCAAGAAATTAACAAATGAAGCGACGCCTTGCCCCACTGGCCCGGCGCCGCTTCATTTCCTAGGCGCGTGAAATTGATACTTTCTTAGATTTCGTAACGGCCTTAGGAACAAGCACTTTCACCTCAAGGATTCCATCCTTATATGTGGCGTGAACGTCCCCTTCCTTGACGCCGTGAGGTAGCGTGATCGAGCGCGAGAAGCTTCCATAGTGGAATTCTGACCGGTCGGCTTCTTTCTTCTCCATTCGCTTCTCACCCGTGATCGTAAGTAAACCGTCGTCAAAACTGATCTCAATATCTTTATCAGGATCAACGCCTGGCATTTCAGCCCTCACAACGATCTCGTTCTCGTTGACGCTCTCTTCGATTCGAATGAGATGCGCTTCGCCATTGCATTTCATTTGGGATATCGGGAGAAAATCATCAAACCAATCCATCATTCGTGGGAATTCCAGCCTTGGAAAATCCAAAAAAGTTCGAACGGATGATGGTTTGTGGATAGTTAACTCTTTTGTAGCCATGATCTTTTTTTCCTTAGTCGCGACACCTCCAACAGGAGATCTGTCGCTACCCAGATTAAACCTACGTCGTCCCCACTTCAAGATTCCTTTCGTCACAGATGGAAATGTCCTTACAGCTTGTACACGCTCAAAACTGAGGGGCAGCCTTCATCTCTCAACCGGTTATCACACAAGTATGGACAGAGCACATACAGCGTGCTACACATGAGTTGTTCTTCCATATCGGATCAATTCCGTTACGGAAGAACGCGGATCGGGAAACAGTTTCAGGTTCCGATGTCACAATCGGGCCGACACGAAGACGACGTGGAAACTGGGCAACGACAGACCCGAGTCTGATCACGTAAGGTGGGTTTTGTTTAGGTGACTAAGCAATACATGTATCGATTCGTCTTCGTCGGATAGTTGGTATATACGCGGTAACGCCCCTTCTTGGACGTATCAGCAAAACAGAACCCCTCGGATTAAATTCCTGAGGGGTTCTGTTTTTGCCCGTGGGGAATCCGACGGCAAGGCAGAAGGAGATCGTGAACGAAATGAAAACCGAAATCAACAAGAAAGCTGGGGACTTTATAGTCGTCGGAGTCGATGGCTCCGACTCCTCCAAATCCGCTCTCCAGTGGGCGGTGCAGCTCGCTCCACTAGTCGCGGGTGATATACGCGTAATTATCGCTTGGGAGTATCCGATTATGTTCGGCTGGGAAGGGGGAATGCCCAGCTGGGGGAACCTTGGCGATAATGCCGAAAGTGTCTTGAAGAATAGTCTTGAGAGTGCCTTCGGAAGCGATCATCCAAAGGGTTTGGTCTCCAAAGTTCGCCAAGGCCATCCAGCCTCCGTACTACTGGAAGAGAGCCAGGATGCAAAAATGCTCATTCTGGGAAGTCGAGGACTAGGTGGGTTCGCTAGCCTGCTCCTTGGATCAGTTAGCGCCTACTGCGCCGAACATGCAAAGTGCCCAGTTCTTATAGTCCACGACAATAAAAAATAGAGATCGACGATCAAGAAGATCTGATCAAGCTCGCGATCGCCCGCGCATGAATATGGCTTTCTTCTGCGGTCAATGGCTGGGTGATTTGGCCGACTAACCAGAGTCGAGACAACTCGACTAAAGACTCTTCACCCACAACCATGGAAAGTCCTGTACGTATCTGAACCCAGAGTGGGTCGTCAACATGGGTAAGGATTGAGATAAGCATCGCTGGATCCGTAGTTCGTATCATTGACAACGC
The DNA here is from genome assembly GCA_041659345.1 of Candidatus Nanopelagicaceae bacterium. Classification (GTDB taxonomy): domain Bacteria; phylum Actinomycetota; class Actinomycetes; order Nanopelagicales; family Nanopelagicaceae; genus QYPT01. The sequence continues at coordinate 6,018 of JBAZYI010000007.1, forward strand.
AGGGTCAGTTGAGATTTCAATGGAGATTCTTGCAAGGACCTCGTGAGGGAGTGAATCACCTTGCGCTAAGAGAAGAATCCGATCGACCTCACTCTCCAATAGCGCGCGCATAACACTAGATTTATCGCGAAAATGGTTGTACAACGTTGCGCGAGACACCTCTGCAGTGTCTGCAATTTCGACCATGCTCGCACGGTGCAATCCACGTGAAGCAATGAGCGATTTAGCACCCTCAAGAATTGCGCTTCGAGTACGTCGATAGGACGTCATCTGTCGCTGGTATGGCTCGTCTGTAAGAAGTGAAGGATTCTCCGAGATGGTCACGCTATTTATGCAGCGTCAACAACCACGAGCTTGACGCTCTCGGTGGCCCTTATTTCGTGCGCTACATCTGTAATCACAGAAGCGAGCGAAAGACCCAGTGCCTGGCAGATTGCGTTGAGCAATTCAGATGAAGCTTCCTTCTGACCACGCTCGACTTCCGAGAGATACCCAAGGGATACACGTGCTTGATGCGCAACATCTCGCAAAGTTCGATTCTGAGAAGTGCGAGCAGCACGCAAGGATGTTCCGATGTGCGCGCGTAGTAGTTCCATCGTTCATCCCCTTTCGACCCGTTATTGCTTCAGGGTCCCTAGGATACGCTCAAAAGTCGATATCGCGCTGGATACACTCGCGTTTCGCACCACTTCACGCTCACCTTCCACTTCGAGTTGAGTGGTCTGGTTAATGGGACCACTAATGGCAATCCATACTGTGCCAGCGGCGACACCGTCGGCATCTCCTGGGCCTGCCACCCCCGTAGTCGATATCCCCCATGTGCTTCCGAGCAGTTCTCGAATTCCATCTGCCATGGCCACAGCAACCTCTTCGCTCACAACTCCGAAGGTAGCAATCGTTTCCTTTTCGATCCCGAGAAGTGATTCTTTCACGGCTGGACTATATGCAATGACGCCACCGAGAAAAACATCAGAAGCTCCACCAACAGCAGTGAGGGCGGCTCCGACTCCACCACCGGTAATTGACTCGGCGACCGCAACGGACTGCTTCTTCGCCTTCAGGAGTTCAACAACAGCTCTCGCATTTTGTAAGGTCCTCATAGAAATACTCTATTTTCTCCGGGATTCAACGACGTACCAAATCCCCGTGACTATAGTCAGAATGAGGGCCAATCCCATAAAAGTCTCTCGAAACCAATAGAGAGATGGTCCGAGAGGCAGGATGTAAAAACCAGCAGCGAGATTCTGAACCGTAGTCTTTACCTTTCCCCCTCGGTTGGCAGGTATGACCCCCCTCTTAATCACTGCGAAGCGGAAAATCGTAATTCCAATTTCTCGGGCCAAAATCACAGTAGTGACCCACCAAGGAAGGATTTCAAGAATGGAAAGCCCCACCAAGGCTGTTCCGATGAGTGCCTTATCAGCAATGGGGTCAAGCAATTTTCCAAACTCTGTCACAGTATTTCTACTTCTAGCCAACTGACCGTCCAAAAGGTCCGTCATTCCTACGAAAAAAAAGAGAAGGAAAGAAATTATTCGCCAAGTGGAATCATCTCCACCGTTCTTAAACAATGTGTAAGCACATAATGGCAACAACAAGATGCGCGTAATTGTTATTGAGTTTGGAAGGTTCATCTCCGAGCGGCGGATCATTCCGGAACGGCAATCAAATCAGCACCTATGGAATCAACTATCCGCCCGGAGATATAGTCACCAACAGCAAAACTTGTGCCAACGAAGGAAGTGGTTCCATCGACCTCTGGACCTTGGTGAGCAGCTCGCCCTTCTTGCAATTCTGCATCCTCGATCAAAACCAGTACCTCTTCACCGATTCGTGCACTTGCGCGTTCGCTTACTAAATTATCGGCAAGCGTGGAGAGATTCTCTACGCGATCATGGATCACATCGGCATCAATCTTCCCTTCAAGATCTAGCGCCTCGGTGTTCTCTTCATCCGAGTATCCAAAAATTCCGACTGCATCCAGTCTGGCTCGAGAGATGAAATCCACCAATTCTTTATAATCCTCTTCAGTCTCACCCGGAAATCCGACAATGAAGTTGGAGCGGATCCCTGCCTCTGGAGCAAGGGCACGAATTTGCGCAATAAGGTGAAGGAATTTCTCACTGTCACCAAATCGACGCATGCGGCGCAAGACTGCTCCGCTTGCATGCTGGAAGGAAAGATCAAAATATGGCGCAACCTTTGGTGTTGAAACCATGGTTTGCAACAGAGTTGGACGCATCTCGGCAGGTTGAAGGTAAGACAAGCGAATACGCTTAATGGCATCGATCTGCGACATTTCGGGGAGAATCTTCTCCATCAGGCGAAGGTCACCGAGATCCTTCCCGTACGAAGTGGTGTTCTCGCTCACCAGAAATAGTTCACTGACACCTTCCTTGGCCAACCAGCGAGCCTCATCAATGATTTCGGTAGGTCGACGAGATACAAAGGATCCGCGGAAGTAAGGAATGGCGCAGAACGAACAGCGGCGATCACAACCGGAGGCGATTTTGAGCGGTGCCCAAGGTGCCTTGCCAAGACGTTTGCGCAGCGGAGAGCCGCCCGCGCCAACGGATGATGCGAATTCAGCCTCTTTTACCGCGATTCGCTCGACGGGAGTTATTGGCAGAAGAGATCGACGGTCTCTGGGAATGTGCGGCACGTGCTTTTCGCCAGCGACAATGGAGTGGAGTCTGGCACTAATGTCGCGGTAATCATCGAATCCCAAGATGGCATCGGCTTCTGGGAGCGCATTGGCAAGTTCCTCGCCATAACGTTCGGCCATACAACCGACGGCAACGACAGCTCTCGTTATACCGTTTCCCTTGAGCGAATTTGCCTCCAAGAGTGCGTCGATAGAATCTTTTTTGGCCGATTCAATAAATCCACAAGTATTTACAAGCGCCACTTCGGCAGAGTCAACATCATCAACCAGAGTCCAACCATCTGCTGCCAACCGACCTGCCAACTCCTCAGAGTCAACCTCGTTTCGGGCGCAACCCAAAGTTACTACGGCAACTGTTCGACTCATTGAAGCGATGATACAGAGTTAATTGGAAGAATTCGATCCGTAACTTCGATCGACCACTTCACCGATCCCGCCCGGGGTTGGAACACTCGCTCCGTTGACAAGAACATCAACAGCCCCGGCATTTCCGAATCGGATATATACCTCCCCGGTGCCCGCAAAGGTCATTGCGGTCCCTCGATCCATCCGACCGACATAAATTTTCTGACCATCGTGATCTGTGACGGAAATCCATGAAGATCCACGACTGGCAGTAACCAGAACGGCGATATCACCAGAACCCAAGGTTGGAACTGGCGGGGCGACGGGCGATGGATCAATCACGATGGTCGGGGCATCTGCCGATGGTGTTGGAGATACAGAAGGCGTCGGCGTTGTTGCGGCTATCACAGTATTGGTCGCATTCCCCTGCGCAGGTTGGACGTTGGTATAGACGATCTGTCCCCCAACGACAAGCACTACGGCACTAGCCGAAATCATAGAAAGAGCTTTAATAGAAATTCGAGATCTTTGCTGCTTTGGCGGAGTGACTTTGGTTTCTGACAATAGTTCATGCATCGGGCGAATCGCCGTCAATTGCTCTGCGTCATATCGTTCAAGAAAAACCTTAGGTTCAACACCGAGGGCGTTTGCCAGATTTCGGACATGACCCCGTGCGTAGGTATCTCCACCACACTTAGAAAAATCGTCTAGCTCAAAATCTCGCAACAAGGTCGCGCGGATACTCGTGCGCTCGGCAAGTGTGTCAATACTTACGCCGGCACTTTTACGCGCTTGTTTTAAGATCGAACCTAATGACATAAAACCTATATCCATCTGTTGGTGGGGATCCAAGAGGCAAGGGTAACGCGCTAGGGGCCTATCTTCATAGTCATATTTCTGGCAGACCACTACACACGCTTAATAATCCTGGAGTGTGCCCAACACATCATCCAGATCTTCAGCCTTTACCAGGACCACCCGTGCCTTAGAACCCTCTGATGGCCCCACGATGCCCCGAGATTCCATGAGGTCCATGAGTCGTCCCGCCTTAGCGAATCCAACTCGCAGTTTACGTTGGAGCATCGATGTAGAACCGAATTGTGTGGTTACGACTAAGTGAACTGCTTGAAGGAGCAATTCAAGATCATCGCCGATTTCAGTTTCGTTTACTACATGTCTGACTTGAGAAGCAGTGACATCACTTCGATAACGTGGCGTCAGCTGACTCTTCACATGATTAACAACGGCTTCAATCTCTCGCTCAGAAACATATGCACCTTGAATTCGGACTGCGCGACTCGCACCCATAGGGATGAAAAGCGCATCACCTTGGCCAATTAGTTTTTCCGCTCCTGCGCTATCCAAAATGACACGACTGTCTGCCAAGCTACTCGTTGCAAACGAAAGTCTCGAAGGGACGTTTGCCTTGATAAGGCCCGTAACTACATCGACGCTGGGGCGCTGAGTCGCGAGTACCAAGTGAATTCCCGCTGACCGAGCAAGATGCGTAATACGAACAACGCACTCCTCGACTTCTTTCGCAGCAATCATCATGAGATCAGCAAGTTCGTCAATCACAATCAGCAAATACGGATATGGCTCGAGCACCCGATCGCTTCCTGGAGGGGCAACCGCCTTGCCAGCACGCACGGCCTTATTGAAATCATCAATATGACGGTAGCCGAAAGTCGAAAGATCTTCGTACCTCAAATCCATCTCGCGCACTACCCACTGAAGTGCATCGGCAGCTTTCTTCGGATGAGTGATAATTGGTGTGATCAGGTGCGGAATTCCATCATACGCAGTCAGTTCGACTCGCTTAGGATCAATGAGAATCAAACGTACGTCATCTGGAGTCGAGCGCATAAGAATCGACACGATCATGGCATTGATCATCGAAGATTTCCCAGCACCGGTTGCGCCTGCCACCAAAAGGTGAGGCATCTTGGCTAGATTTGCACATACAAAATTGCCTTCTACATCTTTACCAAGTGCGACCAACATTGGGTGATGATCCTGCCCTGCAACCGACGATCTCAAAACGTCACCTAAGGAAACGATTTCACGATCGGAATTAGGGATTTCGATTCCAACAGCAGATTTCCCTGGAATGGGAGAAAGAATTCGAACCTCGCTACTTGCTACAGCATATGAAATGTTCTTTGCTAACGCAGTAATTCGCTCGACTTTAACTGCATTTCCAAGTTCGACTTCATAGCGAGTAACAGTTGGTCCCCGCATAAATCCAGTCACTGTGGCATCGATCTCAAATTGAAGAAATACCTCGGTCAGTGCTGCTACCACCGCATCGTTTGCCTTGCTCTTTGCTTTGGCAGGAGGACCCGTGCGCAGAACTTCAGGAGAAGGCAATTCATACTTTGCGTCATTGGTCAGGAGAAGCTGTACGGGTCGCTTCCCACTAATGCGTTCTTGCTCCTGCGCATGCTTAACGTCAACCGGCAAGGAAGCTGTGAACTCTTCATCGAAACTCTCTTCATCAAGCTCGTCTTCCATCTCCTCGTCGATCTGGTGCTTCCAATCGGCAACTAAAGGAGTCTCAAACGGCGGTGATTCAGATATTTCAAAATCTCCGACTTCTCTTCCTATCCTGCCACTCAATTTTGAGACGAACCATGCCAGGAAAGTCTTAGTCCTAGTCCAAACCTGAGAGACAGGTGTTGCGGTAATGACAAGAACACCGAAAATGAAAAGACAGATCAATATGGGGTACGCGAGAAGTGAGGTAACAAGCAGAATGAGAGGGCGAGAAACGCCGTAGCCAATCCAGCCTCCCCCACCATGGAGAGCAGACTCACTGGTGCCAATCGATCCATTAACCATGTGTGCTATGCCTGTTGTGCTCACAAGGAGTGCAAATGTGCCAACAACGATCCGTCCTGTGGCAGCCTTCTCCTCAGGTACACGAAAAAGTCGAAGAGCAAAGTAGATAAGAACCAAAGGAGTGAAGAATCCAATCCTTCCAAAAATCCCGTAAAAGAAAGAGAAGAGGGCGCGACCCACAAGATTGTCGGAATGAAACCACGTGCCCGCCGCCGCAACGAGTGAGAAAATCAGAAAGAGAAACGCAACTCCATCTCTCTGATGAACCGGATCCAAATCACGGGCGCCACGTGCTAGGTATCGGACCGCGCTTCCAATACTCTTAGCAAGGAGACGCCAAAGCCCGGCAAGTCCTCGCCCAATGGTTGAGCCCTTGCTCGAATTTTTCTTTGCGCTTTTTTTCTTTGCCGCCACATACATGAGCGTAATTCCTAAAGAAAATCGATGCCCTTAGGCGCGCCGTAATTGAACGCTATACCTCAATAACCAGCGGGAGAATCATGGGACGGCGGCGATGTTCTCCTCCTACCCAAGCACCAACGCTCTTTCGCACAACTTGCGAAAGTTGGTGAGTTCCGTTAATGCCATCAGCCACCGCAACTGCCAAGGCCTTTTCAATTCGTAATTTCACTTCGTCTAGCAATGCCTGATCTTCAGCAAATCCGCGTGCGTGAATATCTGGACCTGCAACAATTTTTCCGCTTTGAGAATCAACTACTACGACTACAGAAATGAAGCCTTCCTCCCCTAGTATCCGTCGATCTTTGAGCGACGATTCCGTAATGTCTCCAATACTCTGACCGTCAACATAAACAAATCCAACCGGCACACTTCCAACGATTGAAGCTTCGTGGTCGATGAGATCCACGACTATTCCATTTTCAACAATAATTGTGTTATCTCGTGGCACACCAGATTGAATCGCTAACTCAGCATTGGCGGTGAGATGTCGCCATTCACCATGGACTGGCATGACATATTTAGGTTTGACCACGTTATAGCAATAAAGAAGTTCGCCAGCAGCGGCATGTCCCGAAACATGGACGAGGGCATTGCCTTTATGTACAACCTTTGCTCCAAAACGTGTGAGCTCATTGATTACCCGATATACGGGATTCTCGTTGCCCGGAATGAGCGAGGATGCAAGAACAACCGTGTCTCCTTCGCCAACGCGAATCGAGTGATCTCCGTTTGCCATCCGCGAGAGTGCTGCCAATGGTTCGCCTTGAGATCCAGTGCAAATCAGGACGACGTTATCGCCATAACTATCAATATCTTTGGCATCGATAACCAAATTATCTGGGATCGTCAGGTATCCCATGTCTTTAGAAATCTTCATATTGCGCACCATTGACCTGCCAACAAAGGCAACTTTTCGTTCATGCGCAAGTGCCGTGTCGATAATCTGCTGAACGCGGTGTACATGCGATGCGAATGATGCAACTATCACTCTCCGCCTGGTAGCCCTAAAAACCCGATCTAGAGCGGGCATAATTTCTCTCTCAGAGGGCGTAAACCCCGGAACATCCGCATTTGTCGAATCGACCAGGAAGAGGTCCACTCCCCTTTCACCCAGAGCCGCAAAGGCTCGGAGATCGGTTATTCGTCCATCAAGAGGAAGTTGATCCATCTTGAAATCACCGGTGTGGAGCACGGATCCTGCAGGTGTGTGAATCGCGACTGCGAGCGCATCCGGGATCGAGTGATTAACTGCGACAAATTCAACAGTGAAAGGTCCGATATCTTCGCTCATGCCAGCCGAAACTTCGCGAGTCAAAGGCGTGATGCGATGCTCTTTCAACTTAGCGCTTACAAAAGCCAGTGTGAGTGCAGAACCATAAATAGCGATGTCACCACGTTCGCGCAAAAGATATGGCACTGCGCCAATATGGTCTTCGTGTCCGTGCGTGAGAACTATGCCAGTGACATCGTGGAGCCGATCGCGAATGTAAGAAAAATCAGGAAGGATCAAGTCAATTCCTGGCTGGGTTTCTTCCGGGAATAAAACTCCAACGTCAACGATAAGCAACTTGCCAGCAGTTTCGAAAACTGTCATGTTTCGGCCGATTTCACCGAGCCCGCCGAGAGCAACAATACGCAAGCCACCCGCAGGTAATGTGGCCGGAAGACTTAAGCCAGGATGAGGATGGGTCATCGAGTAAGAACCACTCCACCTGCGAGAAGATCATCACGTAACTGTGAAATCTGCTCCGGTGTTGCATCTACTAGAGGCAACCGAGTGTGACCGCCGGGCAAGCCCATTAAAGTCAAGGCAGCTTTTGTCAATATGGCACCTTGTGTTCGGAATGTTCCGGTGAAGACTGGCAAAATCTTCTGGTGTATCTCAAGGGCTCTTAAAGAATTGCCAGCAAACCATGCATCGAGCATTTCCCGGAGTTGTGTTCCAACCGTGTGTCCGCAGACTGAAACAAATCCGACTGCTCCCACGGAAAGTAGTGGGAGATTCAAGATGTCATCGCCAGAATAAACAGGTATGCCACTTCTCTTGATAACCCAAGACGTAGATGCAACGTCACCCTTTGCATCTTTGAGAGCCACGATGCTTGGATGTTCGGCTAGACGCACAATGGTGTCAGGTTCGATCGCCATTCCGGTGCGCCCTGGAATGTCATAGAGCATGACGGGCAAGTCAGCGGCATCTGCAATTGCCCGGAAATGGGCTTCGATCCCCGCTTGTGGAGGTTTATTGTAATAAGGGGTAACAACTAACAATGCGTGGGCCCCTGCTTTTTGTGCCCGCAATGCTTGCTCGACAGAGTGCGTTGTCTCGTTATTGCCCGCACCGGCAATGATTTTCACCTTTGTCCCAACTGCTTCAAGCACGACACGAATGATCTGGTCCTTCTCATCATCACTAGTGGTGGGAGCTTCTCCGGTAGTTCCATTGACGACAATCGCATCATGACCGGTGGCGACCAGATGCGTGGCCAGTGTCGAGACACCATCCCAATCGATTGACAAGTCCTTCTTGAAGGGAGTCACCATGGCCGTTGCTAATCGCCCAAATGGCGCAAGAATTGTCATGCGCTAAGGCTACTACGGCTCCTACAATTCTCGGATCCTCATGGAAGATCCAAATGGATGGCCGCTCAGGGAGCGATGCGACCAGACTTTTCAAATGCTCCATGAGTCAGAGGCATCAATTCGGCAAAAATATCTTCCATTTTCTCTGCGACCATCTCAATCTCGCGTTGAGGATAACTTGGAAAATGAGAGCCTTCTCTGGAGGTACGAAGCGACAAAAAATTCATAAGTGCACGGGCGTTCATGGTTACGTACATCGAGGAGTACAAACCAACGGGTAAGACTGCTCGGGCAACTTCACGGGCAATTCCGGCTTCAAGCATCCGTTGATAACGTTCATAGGAATAGACGTAACTCTCTTTCATTGCCTCAACAGTAATCTCGTACTGCTCCGGCGTTCCGTCAATAAATGAGTATGAGCCAGTCTTTCCGATTTGGATCAGTTTGCGCTCCGGCGCAGGCACGTAGAAGACAGGGCGCAATTCACGATAACGGCCACTCTCTTCGTTGTACGAGGCAATGCGGTGACGCATAAATTCACGGAAGACAAAAATAGGAGCCGAGATAAAAAAAGTCATAGAAGTATGCTCAAAAGGCGATCCGTGCCTTTCGCGAGCAAGGTAGTTGATAAGACCAGCCGAACGGGCTGGATCCTTACTAATCTCTTCCAACGACTGCTCCCCCGCCGTGGAGACGCGTGCGGCCCAAATAATGTCGGCATCGCTGGCACTCGATTTCACAAGCTCCACCGACATATCACTTCTAAAAGTAGGGAGGTGCGATTGGGTAGATTCGCTCAGTTGAACAGTTTCTTCAGACATATTGAGACCCTATCCAGCCATAGGTGCACAACTTCGGATTGATACGGCAGAATGCCAGTCGTGTCTGACACCACCAATTCCACGCTCCGAGATTCCCTCAGTGTCTCCCTGACAGTGGGCGCCTACGGCATTGCCTTCGGCGCGGCCAGTGTGGCCGCAGGATTTTCCGTTCTGCAAAGTTGCCTCCTTTCCCTACTCACTTTCTCTGGCGCCTCGCAATTTGCAGTCATCGGCGTCATCGGATCGGGTGGCAGCGCTCTGACCGGAATTGCGACTGCCTCGCTCCTTGGGTTGCGAAACGGACTGTACGGAGTTCGAATGGCTCCAATCCTCAAGGTGATGGGTATCAAACGAGTTCTTGCCGCCCACGTCACCATCGACGAATCGACGGGCGTTGCTCTCATGCAAGAGGCGCGAGGTGAGAAGGCGATGCGTCTGGGTTTCTGGGCGACTGGATGGGGAGTTTTTCTTTTTTGGAATCTCTTCACGCTCGCAGGAGCGCTCGGTGCTCAGGCTATGGGAAATCCAGCGGCCTGGGGGTTGGACGCAGCCGTCCCCGCAGCGTTCTTGGGGTTGGTCTGGCCACGACTGGACTCCGGCAGAACTACCCTCCTCGCGCTCTCGGCAATAGCCCTTTCGATCGCCTTGACTCCGTTTCTGCCTGCTGGTCTTCCCATTACTCTCACCGCATTCCTTGCCCTCGCCTTTGGATTGGCACGAAAATGAGCGTGACATGGTGGGGAGTGCTGGGTACCAGTGCCATTGCTTTTGCTCTTAAATATCTCGGACACTGCCTTCCTGAGAAATATTTGGCGTATCCATTGGCCCAGAGGGTCAATACCCTCATTCCGGTAGCGTTGTTGAGCGCACTGGTTGCGACTCAAACTTTTACCGACGAAAATCGGCTACTCATCGATCATCGTTCTGTCGGAGTGGCGATGGCAGCTATTGCACTCCTGTTACGCGCACCGTTCCCAATTGTCGTGATTTCATCGGCACTCACGTCGGCTCTTTTATACCATTTTATATGACCCTCAGAGGGCGTTCATATGGCGTTCATATGGCGTTTGATGGAGATCAATACGGTGCCGAAAATCGAGGAGTATATTCAAAAAACAGGGTGGAAATCCTTCCTGGAACTATCCAGGAAGGCAACAAATGACCAGTCACCTGCACGTTTGTATGGAAGCTTTCTAAAAAAGAGGGATACCTTGACGGGGCTTCTGCTCCTAGATTCTCACGATCGGACGATACATGGAACGGCAAGAAGGCGTGCTGCGCATGCTCTCGTGGCTCTCTTTCATGCCAAACCTTGATCAGGTCGCTCGGGCGCTGGTTTTGGACTATTTCTCTTCATATCAAGCAAATCAATCAGTTATTTGGCATCTCAATAAAAACGACGGCCTGACCTGCGTGGCCGCTTTCGGGAGCAATGAATCCCTCCGTGGCAATTCCCTACCCGGGAATGAATGGCGCACGACGCATGAAGCGAATCGACTCGCTGATCAGCCGGCTTTCAAGAAATCGGTTACGTGGTCAGATGGCAATCAAATGGCTGTCATCAACCTTCACGCCCAGAATTTACTCATCGGGTTTATCACTATTCGATTTTCAAAACCAGTCGACGATACTGTGGCGATTGACACAGAGATCGGGATTATTTCATCGGCTATATCTCTCTACATCGCTCTGCGCTTTCTTGATGCTCTTGAAAGTGGAGCCTCCGCACGAATAAATCAAAATGGGCACTCAGATTTGTCTCCAAGACAGTTGGAAGTACTCACAGGCATAACGTTGAAAAAGACAAATAACATGATTGCGAACGAGTTGGGCTACAGCGTAAGCACAATTCGACATGAGACTATGCGAATTTTTGAAGCCCTCGGGGTCTCCGATCGCTTCGAAGCAGCAGCATATGCCACCAAGAATGGAATTATATAAAATCTAAAGTGCTGATCAAACGTTTGAAAAAACACGCGCCTGCAACACCGCAAAGAGTCGATCTACATTTCTCTTCGTTTGCTCGTCCATCTTGTATCCGACAGGCTCGCGAACTTGCGCGCTTGTGAAGACCCCCTGTTTTACAAGGATGTACTTTTCAATGGCTAGATAGGCATCTAGCGAGTGCTCAAGGCTAATGAGATTTGCAAGTGGACCACTGATGAGCACCACCCGATCCCAGTCGTCATCCTTGAGCGCTCTCCACAGAGCGACAAGTGCCCAAGTTAAGTCTGCCCCGGGCATAGTCCCCACTAATCCGCGTGGGAAAGTGTCAATTAGAGCTCCTCCTCCAGAACCCTCGAAGACTCGTGCTCGGCCTGAAGTTGCTTCCATAAAAACCGTAAGTCGCGGTCCAATAGGCACCGCTTCTGGTTTGAAGTAGACACGGGTTCCATAGTTATCCAGAAGTTTCACTTGCAATTCAATCGAAAGAGGACGACCGATATAGCCAGAGGCGTCCTGGACAATCATCGGGATTTCCGTCGCGTCCAGAATTGATCCGTAATATGCATAAAGGTCCTCATCGCCCAACGATGTAGTAAGCGGAGGATTAACCATTACAGCGTCCGCTTGACACGTCTCCGCGTGTTTTACATAAAGAATGGATTGCTTGAGCGACTCACTTCCGGCACTGAGTACCGTTAATGCGTTATGTGCATTCGTCACTTCACTGACTATTTCGTGGAGAGACATCCTCTCATTCGGCGAAAGGCGGAGAATTTCGGTCACCATGCCAGTTGTAACGCCGTCGGCACCGTGACTAAGCACCCATTTCACTTCGCCTTGGAGAACCTCTTTATCAATCTCATCTTGCGCGCTAAATGGGGTCTGGAGAACCGGAAGTACACCATGTACTTCTTTAAAGGAACTCATCTATTCTACCTATCTCTCATTGCGTTGGACTTGTCTGCACGGTAAAGGAAACCCAGGTTTGCATGCTTTCATACGCACCTAGTTGAAGGGCGGTGCCGTTTGCGATTGCTTCAGTCAAAGAGATGACGGGGGAGGAAAAAGGTTCAATGGTTATGAGTCGCTCCTTGCCCCATAACGGCCATTCCTTTATTCCACCAAGAACCATCCACACCCAGCAGTAGGGGAAAATCTTTGCATCCCAACCAACTTTGATATCGGCCGACAATAATTGATTTCTAAGAAGGACCGAAGTCTCCTTCATCGGCCCGAGAATCAGATGACCATCTGTCCCGTCATTCACGCCAAAGTTACTTACATCCACTTCAATACCTTCACTATTGAAGGCCAGCGGCCACGCTGACTCGGTTTCAGGTTTAAATCGATACGTGGGGCCGGGGTAATTCGGCACCTCAACTCTTTCCCCTGGATTCACTACTATTTCCATACCCGGATCAATGAAAGGACCACCCAGTACGAGGTGTTGACCCCATTGAAATTCAAGTGACTCACCGCTCAAATTTTCCACTGATTCATCAAAACGAAGTTGGCCTCCGATAAGCGTCATAACACGGACCAATCGCATTGGGAAGCGACGTAGATTCACCGAAAACTCCACCGAGATCGATTCAGGCGTATCTTGCAAAATTCGATAATCCCATGAAAGAAGTGCCACTTCCCCGTGAGCGCCGATCGGCGCCCCTTTATAAGAAACGGGATATTGCGCCGCGGGAAGTACTTCTTGCCACCCACCACTGAAGTGGTCCAGAAAATTCCCGATGGACGCGTCAATGGACTGCACCGCCGGACGGAAGCGAACAATGTCTTCATGACCATGCCAAAGAAGGTCTAAATCCAATTTCTTTGAACGCAATTCAAGAATCTCAGCACCTCGAGTAAGACTCACTTTGAGGTGAATATCAGGTGAAGACATTTCAACGATCTCATGACCCTCCCACGACGCGAGTCGACCATAGTGACCAGAGGCGCGTCGGATAAAAGGGTCTCGTGAACCATGAGTCGTCATGAGTATCTATCCAATCTTCGATTAACTTTTCGGTAAACCTGTTTTAGGATCCAGGCCGTAACGTTCGGCTAGATCAGTGTCTATTTCGGGTGTACCAAGGGCGGAAGTCCATCCGCCTTCAACCGCGATGCTCTGACCAGAGACGTAAGACGCTCGCGTGGAAAGCAGAAATGCCACGACTTCGGCAATTTCACTTGGTTCTCCTATCCGCTTGAGAGGTGTAAACAATTCAAGGGACTGCCTGCGAGCCACCGGATCTGGCGCATCAATGAAGCTCTGTTTCATTGCTGGCGTCATGATTGCACCGGGAGCGACAGCATTTGCCCGGATGCCAAATGGTCCATAGGAGACGGCAACATTTCTAGTGAGCGCGTCCACCGCAGCCTTGGTCATCTCATACACAGCATGGTCAGGCCAAGCCCGACGACCATGAACAGAGGAGATATTCACAATGGCACCAGGTACTTTCCTTGTTGTGTAGGAAGCGACAGCTTCGACACAACCCCAGAAAGTGCCAACCTGATTGGCGCCAATGAGCTCTTCCAATACAGCAGGATCATTCGGGAAATTATGCAACGGGGCGCCACGCGTCCATCCTGCGCAGTTAACCCAGGAGATTAGATTGCCTTTGGATTCTGCCATTCTTCTGGCAGCTTCATGAGTAGCGCGCTTGCTGACATCACCAAGGACTGAATATGCGGTATGCCCTGCTTCAGTGATCTCCTTCTCCACTTGGGGAAGAGTCGTTTCATTGATATCGACGAGAACGAGAAGGTATTCCTTTGCCAATCGGTGAGCGATTCCTCGCCCAATTCCCGATGCAGCGCCAGTTACTACTGCGACATCAGCCATGACTCAACTCCCCTTCCCTATCGATGTTCTACTGGTGAATGACAGAGCCATGAGTGAGTCTCTGAACCTTGAGTGATCTGCAATGGTACGGACTTACAATCTTCGCGCCCTAGGCCAACCGAGCAGCGAGATCTGTACAGACAAGCGTCGTTCACACCTGGACTTGGCAATGACTGCACTTGTTCGCGGCTTCGTTTGGTCGCCGAAGGAGTCGCCAATGGGACTGAAGAAAGTAGACCGACCGTGTAATGGTGTCGAGACTTATTGAATACATCATCTCGATTTCCGCGTTCGACAATGCGACCGCGGAACATAACGGCAATCTCATCGGCCATATAGTGCGCGACACCAAGGTCATGCGTAATAAACAAATATGTCAATCCACGCTCTTCCTGAATTCGCCGAAGCAAATTCAGTACCTGTGCACGCACAGATACATCTAGCGCAGAGACAGCTTCATCTAGAACCACAATTTTCGGATCCAGTGCGAGTGCTCGTGCAATGGCAACACGTTGGCATTGACCACCGGAAAGTTCGTGAGGCCTACGGCGTAAGTGCTCTTTCTCCAATCCAACGGATTTGAGAAGTTCGATTACCTGCTCCCTCCGAGACCCTTTATCGCCAATCCCAAAGGCAATAAGAGGGGCCGAAATAATTCGTTCAACCGAGTGGCGACGATTGAGCTGGCTAAATGGATCCTGCTGAACAACTTGAATCTCTCGACGAAGGAGTCGTAATTCCTCATGTTTAAGAGAGCCAAGTGTCTTGCCCAAGATTTCAATGGAGCCAGAGTTTGGAGTGTCGAGTCCTAGAAGTACGCGCGCGGCGGTCGTCTTGCCACTGCCCGATTCGCCCACCAATGCGAGCGTGTGACCCTGTTTCAAGTCGAAAGAGACATTATCAAGGGCGTGAACTACACCAGTCTTTCCTTTAAAGGTGCGACTCACATTGGTAACTGTGGCGACGGAAGTCATAAGCGAGCTCATCTAATGCACCATTCCAACGTGAAATAATTCGTCGGCCCTGAAACAAGCCGCCAACCTGTCTTGCACTGAAATAAGAGGTGGTACTCCCTCTCGACATTGAAGTTGAACATGCTCGCAGCGGGGCGAAAATACACATCCTTCCGGTCGGTTATCGGGTCGTGGTGGTTGACCAGCGATCGAATTAATTGGCTTGGTCACATCAATTGTGTAATCACACCGAGAGTCAAGTAGTGCCTTTGTATAAGGATGTACGGGGTTGGAGAAGATCTGATTTACTGATCCTCTCTCTACTAATTTGCCTGCATACATGACCATGATTTCATCACTAAATTGAGCAGCGACGCCAAGATCGTGAGTAATAAGGAGTACAGATAATCCTCGCTCAGCCGCTAACTTATCGATAAGCGTGAGTACGCGGTCCTGGGTGGTGACATCAAGGGCAGTAGTCGCCTCATCTGCTATGAGAACCTTGGGCTCGCCGCTTAGAGCGATCGCAATGACGACACGTTGCAACATTCCACCTGACATTTCAAATGGATACGAATCAATTCTGCGATCAGGCTCGGGAATACCCACGCTGGCTAGATGTTCAATCGCTAATTTACGCGCCTGCGAGTGATTCACATCGGAGTGAAGTTGAATACTCTCAATTATTTGTGCACCGATCCGCATAATGGGATTAAGAGCCGACATCGGATCCTGATAGATCATCGAGATGTCATTGCCTCGCATGTGGCGAAATTCCTTCATGCTCATTCCAAGAATTTCTCTATCTCCAATATAGATTTCGCCCTTATCAATCCGAACTGGATCCTTTATCAACCGCATCAAAGAGTAGGCCGTCAGAGATTTACCGCTGCCTGACTCGCCGACAAGGCCAACCTTGGTACCTGCAGGAATATCAAAAGAAACATCATCGACAACCGTCACGCGTCCTTTCGAAGACGGGACTGAAAGTGTGAGGTTATTTACGATCAGCGCATTCTTCATATGGAGGACCGCCTAGAATCCATTGTCACTCTGATCCGTTCTCCATATGCGTTAAAAGCCAAGATTGTAATTGTGACTGCCATTGCTGGAAAAAATACAAACCAATAGGTGTTCCAAATCTTGGCGTAACCTTGAAGCATGAGCGTTCCCCACGAAGCATTGGGTGGCTGAATACCTAAGCCGATAAAACTCAAGGTCGCCTCCAACATAACAGCCGCGGCCGCATTAATACTGAGTTGGACTAGAAGTTGGGGGGCAATATTTGGCATGACTTCAGAAATGATCAATCTTGATCGTTTTGTCCCGCTTGCGATTGCAGCCACAACATAGTCGGACGAAAGCTCAGTGACAACTGCGCTTCGCGCCATTCTTGCCGTCGTTGGAGATAGCAAAATACCCACAACGATAGGCAATGAAATAACACTCGCACCAACTGCAGAGATACATACAAGAGCAAAGAGAATCTGAGGAATTGCCATGGTCGCATCAGCGGTTCTCATCAAGAATTCGTCTACCCAACCGCGACGGACACCCGCGGTGAGTCCCCACAGTGTGCCAATAATCAATGCAATGAGCGTCGCAGACATTGCAATCAGGATCGTGATTCGACCTCCATAAAGAATTCGCGAAAGGAGGTCGCGGCCTAGATCATCAGCGCCAAACCAATGCTTCCCCGTCGGGCCAGAAAAGGAGTCAGCAACCCCAATTGCATTTGGGTCGTAAGGTGAAAGAATCGGCGCGGCCAGGCATATCCCCAAAATCAGAAGAATAAGAAATCCGGAGAAGGAGAATCGGCTCTTAAACTTCACTCTTCTGCTCCTTAGACAAACGTAGCCGTGGATCGACAATTCCGCAGAGGACATCGAAGAGAAATGTGGTCAAGATGAAGAATGAAATAATTGTCAAAGCAACACCTTGGATCACCACATAATCTCGTTTAAATGAACTCTCGATGGCAAGTGATCCAATGCCAGGTAGTCCAAACATATATTCAATAACAACGACGCCACTGAGGGTATATCCAACAATCAGCCCCAGCATAGTCAGAGTAGGTACCAAAGAGTTTGGAAGAATATGGCGGAAGAGGATGCGAGCGCTTGAGAGACCTTTACCCTCTGCGGTACGCACAAAAGGAGATTGCTTTATCTCCAGCATTGATGCCCGCAGATAGCGCACCAGGTACGGCGTGGCAGTCAATCCCCCAGTGATAGAGGGAAGGATCATCAATTTCAAATTTTCCGCAACGCCTTCCGACATGGGTACATATCCTCGTGAGGGAAGCCATTGAAGTTGAAGTGAGAATATCAAAATGAAAATAATTCCGATGACAAAACCCGGAACAGATAGGCCGGTTGATGTGAAATATCCAATAACGCGGTCAACAATCGAGCCTGGCTTCAACGTCGAAAGCGGTGCCAAAATTAGAGAGAGTACGACTGCGATGACGATGATGAAGAAAGTAAGTTCGAGCGTAACTGGGATTCTTTCTGCAACTAGTCGAGTCACAGGAAATTGGGAGAAGTAAGAGACACCTAAGTCGCCATGCAAGGCACGGCTAATCCAAGAGAAGAGCTGCACGAGGAGCGGGCGGTTGAGACCCGCTTCCTCGCGCAGCGCCTTAAGGGCTGCAGGAGTTACTTCTGTGGCTGCACCAAGCTTCGCGAGCACTGGATCGCCAGGGAGTATCCGGATCGACATGAAGACCATCACCACACTCATCGCCAAAACAATGAGGCTAGACGTCGCCCGTCGAATCAGAAACTTGCCCATATAACTCCTTTATCCTCTCTTCTCAATACCCCAGCAGATCTTTTCGTACCTGCTGATGCGGCAATTCACTACTTGATTGAAACGCCTTCTAGGTGAATCTGTCCACCGGACTCGACCCAAGCACCCTTAACGCTCGCACGTGCTGCATGCAGTACGTCGAATACGAATGGGGTGATAAGTGGAAGTTCGGAGTTCTCAAGCTTCAATGCAGCACACCATGCAGCCTTACGCTTGCCAGAATCGAGCGTTCCGATTGCTTTGGTGTAGAGAGCGTCGTACTTCGTGCTCTCCCAGTTGTCTTCTGCACGTCCTGTTAGGAGGAAGTTCATAGAGAAAGCTGGTTCGCCAGGAACGGACTGATAGTTAGGAAGCAACAAGCCGGGGTAAGTCTTTCCGGCTGGATAGAACTTAGCTGCCCAAGTTCCGACCTCGTTGTTCTCAATCTTCATGTCGATTCCGATTGATTTGAGTGATGCCTGAAGAACTTGACCCATTGCGTCGAATTCTGGAAGCGCCCCGGCAACTCCCCACCATGTGAATGATGAGACACCTGCATCAGCAAAGAGTTGCTTTGCCTTGGCAAGATCGTAATTGTAGGAAATCAAACCGCCCGCAGTGCCGCAGTTCCATGCACTCTTGTCTGGGACAATTGTGTTGAATTTTGATACTGCGCCGAAGCCGTAGTAAGCAGACTTCAAGATCGCTGCACGGTCTGTTGCATACGCAACCGCTTGACGTACGCGAAGGTCGTTAAATGGAGCTGACTTCATGTCATATTCCCATGTAACGGAAACGCTCGAGACTTTGGCCTTGACCAGTTGAAGGTTCTTGTCCTTCTGGAGTGGGGCGGCGTCTGCAAGTGGAAGCTGGTAGAGCACATCAATATCGCCCGAGCGAAGTGAAGTGACAGCGGCAGTTGGATCAGATGCCTTTACAAACTTGACCGAAGCCACCTTCGCAGCATTACCGTAGTAATTAGGGTTGCGAACCATAACGAGTGAAACGTTAGGGCTAAATGACTTGACCTTGTATGGGCCGGAGGTAGCTGGGTTCACATTGAACTTGGCAACCTGACTGACCTTGATCATCTTGATCCATGCAATTGCTTCTGGGAACAAAGCGTTTGGTGAGCTGAGATCAAAAATTACATTCTGACCTGAAGCGGTTACCTTGGTGATCATCTTGATCTTGTTTGCTTCTTGGGTAACAGTTGTTGGCTTCTTCGCGTAGTCGAATACGGCTTTAACTGCTTTAGCATCAAGGGGGGTCCCGTCCGAAAATTTAACACCCTTGCGGATGGTGAATGTCCATTGGGTTCCCTTGGCATTTGCCTTCCATGAAGATGCAAGATCTGGACCAACGGTGCCATTTGGCTTCCATTGAGATAGACCTGACCATAGGAGCGGGAAGAGTGACTCTTCAAAAGCGAAGGTGCGGATAATTGGGTTGAGCTGAGGAAGTCCTTGCGTGGAACCCACGACAAGAGTCGTCTTCGCTGCCGCAGCAGGTCCGACAGTAGAAGTGATTGAAAGAATCATGCCTGCTGCTACTGCAGCAGTAAGCAACTTCTTCTTCACACTGGTTTGTGACTGAAGCATCTATATCCCTCCAGAACTATGCAAAGTGGTGAGTTGAAACTCAAAGCGAGCAGCAACTCGGGGTGGTGGCTCAGTGAAAGCCCTAGGAAATACGTTGTCAATAGTAAAGTTAGGCTCTTCCGAACGCTGGTAGGGAGATTTCGGAAGCCCTACCGACGAAGTAGCGGGTTTCCGCGAAGCTCTCTTGTAAGCGCCTCGGCATGTTTAACTACCAATCCTCCAAAAAAGGCTATCCGCTTCTGACGCGCGGGGGTCTTTATGCCTGTTGCACTGATAGCCCCCACGCAGTTACCGGCGTGATCGAAGAACGCCGCCCCAATACAGAAAACCCCTTCAACATCCTCTTCATCGTCAATGGCATATTTGCGTTCGCGAATCTGATTTATATCTCGCATCAAGGAAGCCATTGTCGTATGCGAGTGCCGAGTGCGAGCAGCCAATCCAGTTTCCTCAATCACCGCGCTGATCTCATCATCACTGAGTTGCGCCAATATCGCTTTACCGGCGGAAGAGACGTGTGGGGCTTCGCGTACGCCAAGCATGGTGTGAAATCTAATCGAACCCGGCGCATCCACGCGGGAAACGAAGACTGGACGTCCTCCATCATTGATCGCTACACGAATAGTCATTCCTGTCTCTTGTGCCAATTGATGGATAAAACCCTGTGCAATTTCATCTATCGGTTGGGTTGCACGAGATTGGTCCCCCAACCGAACTAGCGCCATTCCAGGCAAATAACGGGGTCCCGGATCGCGCGTACGGGCATAACCTGCATCAACAAGGGTTCGAAGAAGTGCCAATGTTGAACTTTTTGATATTCCGATCGTTTTTGATAATTCGGTAAGCGAATAACCCTCCGCGGGTCCGAGTGTGATTACCTCAATGAGGTTGAGCGCACGCGCAACGCCTGCAACGCGGTCTGAGGAATTACTCACCGTTCCGCCCTCTCCCTCGTGCTTCACATGTTCGATTTGGAAACTTCGTGATGGTAGCCCTTCCGAACAGTGTTCGGCAATCAAGGGGTGGATCTAGGCGGCGGCCACCTGCTTTTCAAATCTACGCTTACGCGAATAAACGTAAGCACTGATCAAAAAGGTCAATGCGCCGCCGCAGAAAATCGCCGTTCGAACACTCGTGGCTTGAGCAAACCAACCAACAAGTGGGCCACCGGTTGCTGCGCCGATATAAAAAATGAAGAGATAGATGCCATAGATACGACCTCGGAAATCCTCCGGAGAGCTTGATGTAACCAGGGAATTTGAGGTCACCATAAAAGTGAGATGGAAAATGCTGGCCACGCCCGCGAAAAATGCGTACCCCCAAAAGGATGGCATGAAGGCCGATAACATCCAAAATATTGAAACCAGGACACCGCTTTTTAGCATGGTGGACAACTTTGGCAGATGACCGGGCACTGACCATCGCGCAGCAATGACCGCTCCAACGATGGATCCCAATGAGACGGCGGCCCCAATATACCCGAGATAAGACGCATTGAGTTTGAAAATATTCTTGACCATTAACGACGACGTCAAAGCGAATTGCATTCCCAGACCGATAAATGTGGCTGCCAATGCCATCGACAGAACCAGCATCGGGGTCGTGCGAAGAAATCTGATCGCATCAATGAGTTTGCCCGGCTTTGAGGCGCCAAAATTCTCCATCTCGATTTCATGCACTCTTAATATCGGCAGAATGCATAGGAGTGTGAAATAGATGAGTCCTAGTGCAAACCATGGAGCGCCGTTATCAAAATGAGTGATGAGTAACCCCGCCATGAGCGTGCCCAGAAGTCGTCCAATATTGAAAGTAACAGAATTCAAACTCATCACATTTGCAAGATTTTCAGCTCGCACCACCTCAAGTGAAATTGAAGTTCGGACGGGACCTTCCATCGCGTTGAATGTGGCAATAATCAAGGCGGTAAAGCAGAGAAACGAATATGTGAGTGTGCCTTTGTGGTAAAGAAAGAAAAGCGAAAATGAGAAGGTCGCGTCAAAAGCAGTAACCAGCATGAGGAAATTTCGCTTGTTAAACCTGTCAGCAATTGATCCACCTATAACTGAGACCAATATGAACGGTCCAAGTTGAAACACAAGCATCCCACCAAGAGCTGCGGCACTCCCGGTGAGGTCAAGTACCAACCAATCCATAGTTACCTGGTGTGCCCAACCAGCAATACTCATAAGTGTGCTGTAAGTGAAAACCAAACGGTAATTGAAGAACTTAAACGAGGTGAACATACCCACCTTTTTTACTGCTTGCCGCGCATTTACCAATCAAGACAGCGTCTTTCGTAGTTGACTTACACTTGCGTCAAAAAGTGCGTCCATGACACCTTTGCCGAAGGGAGGTTGCCAAGCGGTGTAAAGATTGAGATCGTGCAACGGATCCGGCACCACGTAACCAATCGCTTCGTAATCAACGCATGTGATTGCAACGACCGCATAGTCAGGGAACATTTCCCGAATCTTCTGCTGCCAGATGGAATAGACCTCGCACTGGACGCCGACAATGAGAATTTTGCCAATCCGCCATCCATAAATTCTAAGTTCAATTTCACCGCCGTCCTTTACTAATTTTGCGATGGACCTCTTCCTAAAAATTCTTTCGCGAGCAAAAGAATCAGTAGTCTTGCTCAACTCGGTATCTAATTCCTCAACGCTAGGCCACTTCTTAGTGGGAAGCCCCACCGGATCGGCAGTTATCACGACGTCTTCTGACACGGCGTACGGCTTCGGCTCCCAGTATGCAAGCGGAGCCCCAGATTCAACTGCACGGTCGAAGGCCAACTTATTTCCCGCGGGACACATACCTGCGAGAGCACTCAGTGCCGCAAAACCCAACTGAACTCCGTGACCATCCGCAACGTTGGTATCAGCAACATACTGGAAAGCCGGTGCCAAATCACCGGAGGCTCCCTGCAAAAACAGAGAAGGCGAACCCTCATATTCAGCCTCAATGACTTCTCGCATTGCGCCTACGTAATCAGGAGAAACCAGTTTGTTATCCCAACCCAAAGATGTGGGGTGACATGCGTAATTGACGATAGTTCCGACGACCTTTCCGTCACGTTCGCGAGTAACCCGCCCCACCAATATTCGCTCATCCGCCGGAATATCTGGATTGAATCCAGTGAGAAATCGTGAAGGATCGTGGGGATCAGGGAAGTCTCGATTGCTAGCCAAGGAGCAGTTTCCGTCTCTAAAAGTAATGATGGCGCTATCACGTTTTGATACGGCTTCTTTACAGACATCGACCATTGTCTGGGCCATTTCCTGCAAATATCCTTCAATGAGATCACCCCCTGGCAAGTGGGATCGGCTGCGGGCAAACCACGGCGAGGCGTGCGTATGCGAACAAGCGAGCATCAGATGAGAATCTTCAATCTCTAAAGCGCGCGTTATCTCTTTGCGCAACCAGAGCGCTTCCCTGCCGTCAAGATCTCCAAGTGAAGCCGCGTCAACGCTCATAAGAATTGCAGGTGGGTCAGTAGGGTCGGCTTGGATCGACATTGCTGTGACATAAAGGGGCCTATGGGTGCCCTCAGATTTGTCATGATTTGATGCCCCCCACATGCGTCCATAAATTCCCACCGGTGGGGTTATGTCGCGTCGTGAAATGCCGATTAATGCTTGTCCTTCAAATGGGATAACTTCTGGTGACGACATATGTGGCTACCCGAACCCTTTCATCGTTGCACCTATTTACAATTTCTGATTGGGTAAATCTATGGCTTGCAATTAGAAAAAAGAAATAGATATCAAAGGAATCTTACTTCTTGGAATAATTTGAACTATGAGACCTAAGAACATTTGAATGAGTAACTTGTACTGGAATCCGATACTGGAACAAATAATTTTTCCCGCAAACCAAATTGTGAAGAAAAGTTACCCTTCCGTTTATGAAGGCGTGCATCTAAACTGCCTGAATGAGTGGCACTGTCTCCTGTTCATTTGATCTAAATTCGCCAGGAAAAAACGCCGGCTACCTGCTGATCGGCAATTCGACGAATAACAGTGGTTGGGCAACTCATCAAGTTCCCATTATTAAGATCACAAATGGAGTGGGACCGACGATGCTTGTACTTGGTGGCAATCACGGCGATGAGTACGAGGGTCAAATTGCTGCATCTTCCCTTTCGCGCGAACTTGAGGTGAACCAGGTGCGAGGACGGATCCTCATCATTCCCTGCCTCTCCCAAGACGCATCGCGTGCGGGAAACAGACTTTGGCCAAACGGAGCCAACTTCAACCGATCTTTCCCTGGCAAGGAAGATGGCGCACTTAATGAGAAATTAGCCCACTACATCAGCACCGAACTTTTCCCGATATGCGATGGCGTACTTGATATGCACAGTGGCGGACGAAGCATGTACTTCATCCCAAGTTCAAACATGGTCTGGGTAAGCAATCTCGAGCTTCGCAAAGAAATGATCAAGAACATGCTCGCTTGGAATACCGACGTGCATATGATCGGCGCCGAACAACCTGGAACAAACCCCTATTCACTCCTTCCAGGTGAAGCGGTACGACAGGGCATATCAGTCTCAACAGGAGAGTTTGGAGGCAGTGGTTACACAACTCCCGCCACAGTGAAAAACATCAAGGAAGGGCTAGCAAATTTCCTACGTACTTTCGGAGTACTCGAAGGCAAGCCTGTCACTCGCGAGGATTTGGGGCTCGAACCCGCATTAATCCTTGACGGGCGTAGTCCCAAAGGATTCGTGCTTGCCAGTAAGGCCGGGATCTACGAGAACTGCGTCCCCCTGAGATCTGACGTCCAAGCAGGTGACCTCGTTGGGAAGATCCACGATTTCGACCATCCAGATGTGGATCCAGTCGAGGTTTACGCGCACATATCTGGAGTCATAAACCTGATTCGGGGGTTTCCACCAGTAACAACCGGAGATGTCGTCTGCGTCGTGACACCAAAATTTGCCACACTTGATGAGATGGAAAGGGTGGCTGGCTAATCATGAGCGGAACCGTTGCTCCATCTTTCAATCTCGATGCTGAGGGGAAACATAAAGGTTATCTCGTGATTGGGGATTCGACCAATGAGAGCGGTTGGGCGAATTTCCATGTTCCGATCATTACTGTTAAGAACGGTGTCGGTCCAACCGTTCTTGTGCTCGCGGGAAATCATGGAGATGAGTATGAAGGACAATTTGCCGCGGCCGAACTCGCTCGCGAGTTGCTGCCCGAACACATTCGAGGGCGTGTCATCATCATTCCGTGTCTATCGCAATCAGCCTCAAAGGCGGGCACGCGTCATTGGCCCTCCGGCGTGAACTTCAATCGCTCATTCCCCGGTGATGAAAATGGAGCAGTTAGCGACAAACTTGCCCACTTCATTTCAACGAAACTTTTCCCCGCCGCTGATTCGGTGATGGATATGCACAGTGGCGGACGGGGAATGTATTTCATCCCATGCTCGCATATGGTCTGGTCCAGAGACATCGCACAGCGCGATAGAATGATTTCAAATATGGTTTCTTGGAATGCTAGTCATCACCTGATATTTCCCGAGCAGCCAGGGACAAATCCAGCTTCGCTGCTTCCGGGTGATGCCGAACGCCAAGGCAAGAGTATTTATACAACCGAACTTGGCGGTGCCGGAATAGCAACATATGAAACGACGAAAATTGCCAAAGACGGACTTAGAAATGCCCTTGCACACGCCGGCGTTTTATTAACTCCATCAAGAACACGTGTGGAACTCGGGCTTTCTGCACCTGTGTTTCTTGATATGCGTGGTCCAAAATCATACGTTCACGCATCGGATTCTGGGGTCTATGAGAATCTCATCCCCCTCGGTGAAACTGTTGAAGAAGGCAGTCCAGTGGGGCTCATTCACAATATGGACCACCCGTCTGCCCCTGCTATTCAAGTCCTCGCCCCACAATCCGGTGTAGTCGGAGTCATGCGAGGCTTCCCACGTGTTGCTATTGGTGACTTGGTAGCAGCCATCGGCAAGGCGTATAAGTCAGTCGACGAACTGCCGGAGTAAGCGGTCAGCTTTCGTTTCTCCTCGAAAATGTGGAAATAGATCTATCCAAGAATTCGACCATTTCTTCGAAAGAACCTGGTGCCAAAATAGTCTGCCACGATTGGTAGGCATTTCGTGCATAAGCACTTCGGGTAGGGATATAGACGTACCCTGGGCCATTGGTCATGTCCATGAACATGATCACACGTTCGGGGTGCCGACGACGCAATTCTTGCTGCATCTCAAAATAGGCTTCACCGCAGTGCGCAACCATGACTGCATCACCAATTTGCCAGAGCCACACGGGATGATTGACGTGATCGTTCTCTACATAATTGAAGCGAATTCCAAATTGCTTTTGGACTCTCGTGTCCACAATTCGCGGATTCACGTCGTGCCAATTCGCTCGCATCTGCTCTTCAGATAAAAGCTCCTTGTGCTTCATTTGCACCGTTATGCGTTCCCTGCTTACAATCGTCGATGGTTGAGCAGCGGTAAATGTCCACTTCGCCAAATCAGCGCCTGAACGCACAAGTTCCGTAAGACGAAATTCCGATGCAGGTGGAAACATCTTGGCCAGAGTTGCCAGAGTCGCATAGCCGAGAATCTCACCATTGCGATCGGCGACCGCTGGGTCGCCAACGTACTGCTCTCTCGGTCCTAAGTTTCCACATGCACCTTGGAGATAAAAGAACGGTGCTCCTGTCCTTTCCTCAACAATTTTCCGTGCTTGCCCGACAAAATCGGGAGAAATCAGATCGCACTCCCATCCGAGTGTTGTTGGGTGGCAACCGTAGTTTGCAAGTGTCGCCACTGATTCCCCGCCGAGAGTGGTGACGCGCGCAATTGTTAGCGTGTCATCGGCCAGAAGGTTCGGGTTGTAGCCGACGAAGTCGGTCTCCCCTACTGGCAGATCTCGGACGTTAGCGAGATCGCATTTTCCGTACGCCCATGTGATATCGACTTCTTCAACTTTGGTCCGCGCCTCTTGGCAAATGGCGATAACAGAAGTAATTACGGTCTCAATAAACGCCGGAACTAACTCTGCGCCCTCGCGGGTCGCCTCGTGAATGCAAAATGGTGGACCCTTATGCGTCTGGCTCAGATTGACGAGAAGATCATCTATTTCAATCCCCAGTTCGCTTACCACTCGAGTTCTGAAGTTAATGACATCGCATTCATAGCAACCGATCCAGCCAATATCTAAGGTAACTAAGAAGAGTTCTCCTCCGTCATTATGGAGCCCTTTAAGTACCATGGCATTGGCCATCAAAGGATGATGGACTCCTGTTGATCGAGCACTCTCACTCTTACCCCACGGGTTGGATTGAATTCCGATTGGTGGAGTGATGTCGCGTGCAGCGACACCGCACAAGACTCGGCTCAGCGAAGGAACGACCCGATCAACTTCTGCAGCCTTGATCAGCTCATCCATAGACATTTCATCCCTCAGTTTTTGGGAAGGGACTTTATTGCCTGGTCAGTTGAATCGATAATCAATTCAAGAGCACCAGATGCCAGCAAGGTCTGCCAAGCCTGATAGCGCACTCGCTCAAAAGCTTCAGGAGTTGGGATGTACATATATCCCGGCCCGTTTGTGCAATTAAGAACCGAAATGACACGATCTGGATTTCGGCGGCGCAATTCAGTTTGGAGTTGAGAGTAGGCCTCTCCCGGTTGACCCACAATGACGGCGTCTCCCCACATCCAGATCCACACTGGGTGGGTCGCGGCACCATCGACCACGTACCCTGCGCGCAGTTTCATGGCTCGACGGATTCGTGTCTCTCTTGCTCCTGCATCAATGTCTTTCCAACGCTCTTCCAGTTCTTCAATCGAGGGCAACTTCTGAAGCGGAACTTCGACATCTATACGCAGAGTTTTGCTTGAACTCTTAGGATTGAATGGCTCCTGCGTCCATTCGCCTAACAGCGCGCCTGATTCGACAGTGTTGGTAAAACGGAGGCGGGTCGCTGTTGGAAGCATTTTTTCCAAGACGGCCAGGGTCGCAAAACCTAATATCCGACCGTTCTTGTCCGCCAAATCGGTATCTCCGCTAAAACCATCACGTGGAGAAAGGTCGCCGGAGGCCCCCTGCAGAAAGAGCATCGGCGCCTTCACGCGATTTTGAATGAGAAGACGTGCTTCTCCAACAAAGTCAGGTGATACCTTGCTGTTTGCCCATGCAAGAGTCGTCGGATGGCACGCATAATTCACGACCACACCCAGGACTTTTCCAGCTTCGTCGCAGACTCGCCCAACAGTCAAAGTGTCATCGGCTGGGACGTCAGGGTTGTACGCCAGAACGTCTTCGACTCCACACGGAAGGTCCCGATTTACTGCCAAATCACACTTTCCGTACGCCCAGGTGATATTCGCTACGACGGCGTGGTCGCGTGCCTCGATGCATGCCGCGACTATCTGTGAAATCGCCTTCGCGTGATAAGCGGCAACAAATTCGCCGCCCTCTTCATGTGCAACATCTGACGCTGTCGTTGGTCCAGCATGGGTATGAGTGAGATGGAGCATCAACTGGTTCTCTTCAATGCCGAGTGCGTCAATGACTGCCCCTCGAACAGCTAAGTCATCGGCTTTGCCCTGCCACCAACCCCAGTCAACCGTGACCAAGTAATTTACTGGCCCGTCTTCAGGGATGATTGCCATGGCAGTCGTTGTGATTGCATTATGAATACCAGTAGCAATGTGGCGCTTGGCAGCACCCCAACTTGCAGTGCGAATTCCGATCGGTGGGTTTATCTCTCGTTGGGCCACTCCTGCACGCAAACGCGTCGTTGGTGGTTCCCACAAAATATTTTCGGGGCGCAATCCGGCTTTGCTACTCATGGCTATTTCTTCTCCCCGATGTTTTCCTTGATGTATTTATCTGTTTGCTCAACGACTTCTTCAATGCAACCCGGTGCCAATAGTGTCTGCCATGCTTGATACGCGGGTGCAACGTAGGCAGATTTGATCGGCAGATAGAAAAGGCCTGGATAGTTAGTCAGATTCATCACGAAGATGATTCGATCGGGGTTGCGCTTGCGAAGTTCAGTCTGAAGGTACGAGTAAGCCTCACCAGGTTGAGCCACAAAAATTGCCTCACCCCACTGCCAGACCCAGACAGGATGGGTGACCAATTGACCAGATTCATAACCGAGGCGAAGCCGAGTGGCACGTTGGATACGCTCTTCTAAAGCATCTGAATCGATTCCAGCCCACTCCTCACGAAGTTGCTCAATGCTCTTCATCACTTTCACTCGCACTTGAACATCAAGTCGGGTCTCCTTGAGCGTGGAAGGTCCGCGTGTTGGAGCCTCCAACCATTCACCCAAGAGGGCTCCAGATTCGACAACGCCATTCCAGTGAAGTTCATGTCCGGGTGATTGCATAGCAGCCAAGGTTGCAAGTATTGAGTGGCCCAGGTTGGTACCGTGTCGATCCGCCAGCGCAGTCTCTCCGCTGTACTGGCTTCGCGGAGAAAGATCGCCGGATGCGCCTTGCAGGAAGAGCATGGGAGCTCCGGTCTTCTCTTGAACCATATCCCGTGCTTCGCCAACGTAATCCGGCGAAATTGCGCGGTTATCCCAAGCCAAGGTTGTCGGGTGGCAAGCGTAGTTCGCGATCGTGCCGATGATCTTGCCGGAACGGTCGGCGATGCGTCCAACGGCCACAGTGTCATCCGCCGGGATATCAGGATTGAAAGCAACGACTTCTTGTGATCCACATGGGAGATCACGATTAACGGCCAAATCGCACTTCCCATAGGCCCACGTAATATCAACATCTTGGATGTTCGCAACAGCTTCCTTACACGCCTTAACAGTTCCGGCGACAATTTGCTCGATAAAGCCAGGCACAAGTTCGCTGCCATCTTTGCGCGCACGGTGAATGCACGGAAGCGGGGTTGAGTGAGAGTGGCTCGAGGAAAAAAGCAGATCATTCTGATCAATCGCCAATTCCGAGGCAATTCTGGCAAGCAGACTCTCTCCACATTCAAGACATCCGAGTACGCAAAGATCAATACCGACGATGAATCTCTTCTTACCCTGTTCGTCTTCACGAGCTATTGCAGTGAGGAACAATCCGTGATGAACGGACTCTGAGCGGGAATGCTTGCTAGCGCCCCACACGCCAGATTCAATTCCAATTGGAGGAGTGATATCCGCCTGTGCAATTCCCATTCGAAGTGCGCTCATATTTTCGCGCCAAACAACGGTACGTGGGGTCAAATTTGCATTTGGTGAATCAGTGGATGCCATTTCTCTGAAACCTTTCGCCGACGTCTATCACGGATGACTCATTGATTTCTCGTACTCAAGCACTGGCAAAGTTGGATGTCAATAAGGATACGATGAAGTCTCACTATGCAACTCGCGAATCCAAACTATCTTCAACTCTAAATCTTGTTAGAACATATGTCGCCATGCATGCAGCCATGATCCCCCCAAGTCCTATGGCGATGCGCGGAGAGAAGTTCTGATTGATCCAACCCAAGATTGGTGCACCAAGTGCGATTAGGGACTGCCAAACAAAAATGTAAATTCCCCACGCCCGTCCATAGAAGCGAGGAGACGCATATGTGCGCAAACTTCCATTTCCCGAGATATTTACTCCCATGGAGAAGTAACCGCAGAAGAAGAGAGCAACAACGTACGAGATGAAATTAGGGGCCAAACTTGCGAGCATCCACACTCCAGACATTTTCAAAGCAGCAGTGCCAACATTCTGAACAGTCGGAAGTGCCGTATTTCTAGCGAAAAATAAGGCTCCCACGATCGCTCCGAGGGCAAGTGAGGAACCGAGCAGACCAAAGGAAGCAGCGCCGCGCGCGAATGTCTCTTTGGCCATCATTGCCGAAGTAATCTGCATATCTTGTCCCCACATGGCGAGAAATGAAACTGCCAGAATCGACATATATAACTCTGGCTTTGTAAGTACGTGATTCACGCCTGAACGCAACCTCGCACTTTCATCGAGTTTCTTCACATGTTGATTAACTTCATACAGCGAGGGTCTTACAAGAATCAGTGAATTCAGCACTGCAATAAAAGTCACTGAATTGATTATGAAAGAGGGTCCAGTGCCAAAACGTTCGATAAGCACGCCAGAAAGCACGGGACCAATGAGTCGACCGATATTGAGGTTCGCAGAATTCAGACTTAGTGCATTTGGCAAATCCTTCTCTCCGACGAGAATTACGTAATAACTCTGGCGAATTGGCCCATCTATCGCATTCGCAGTGCCTAGTAAAAAAGCAGCGATAGTTACTGCTATTACGTTCGCCTTACCCGCAATGACCAACAGTCCGAGCAAAAGTGAAATAAGGCTTCCAAAGAAGTTGCAGAGAATAAGAGCTTTCCTGCGATCAAATCGATCAGCGAGAGATCCTCCTGAAAGGCTAAAGAAAAATCCGGGTAGGAATTGTGCGCTGACAACTATGCCAAGGGCTTGTCCGCTATTTGTGAGTTCGAGAACCAACCAATCCTGTGCGATGCGGTGCACCCACGTTCCAATACTGGAAATTGTTGACCCAATGAAAAATATCCGGTAATTGGGATGACGCAGTGAAGAAAGAATCATTTTTCTTCTCATACTCCTCCCAAGCTAGTGACAAACGAGGACGTGCAATCTTTTCCAACTGTGAATCAATCTAACGAGTACTTCCACTTCCCACGCTCAGCTGTTCGGGTGGAGCGAACATCCCATCCTCTTCATAAGTGGGAGGAAACTGCCCACGCTCATGTGGGCGAGGATCACGCCCGAACCCTCATCTGGCGGTCTATGGATTGTGACCCGATTGTTACATAAAAAAACGTTGCCAGCCCGATTTTTTATGAATAGTATCCATCAAGCTCACGGAGGTCCTGATCCTGAGCCCTTCCGCCCCAGGACAGACACGAGTTCACTAACAAAGGAAGTAAGAATGAAAATTCGTAATTTACGAATGTGGATTACCCAGCTCGCGGTGGTATCGCTTGCAGGAACTCTTCTTGTAGGAGTTCCGACGGCAAATGCTGCAACTGGGGCGAAATGCAAACTCAACACACCATCTTCAGTTTCGCACTGTGATTCCATCACTGTCGCCCTCGTTGGAAAGGTCGTTTCTTTCGATCCTCTATCAACTGCGCGAACAACCAATCAGAACTACGTCACGAAGTTCCTTATTCAGGGTGCTCTATGGCGCATCAACTCAAGTGGGCGCCCCGTATTTGACTTAGTTGCTTCAAGAAAGGTCTCAACAAACGGACTGGTCTGGACAATCAAATTAAAGACTGGTCTCAAGTACTCAGACGCTGTTACTCCGGTACAGGCAGATGATGCTGTTTACATGTGGGAACTCCTCAAGAAAGGCGGTGTTCCACCTGTGCTCAGCGCAGTGAAGAACATCACGGCAACAGACACTTCAACGATCGTCATCACACTCAATACGCGTTTCGATGATCTTCCATACTCGCTTG
Organism: Candidatus Nanopelagicaceae bacterium; assembly: GCA_041659345.1. GTDB lineage: Bacteria > Actinomycetota > Actinomycetes > Nanopelagicales > Nanopelagicaceae > QYPT01. Next base: position 38,317 of record JBAZYI010000007.1, read on the forward strand.
CAAGCCTTTACTTCTTCATGAATCCACGGAGCAAAGCTGAAGGAAATGCGAAGTACTGGGACAACCCACTTAGCGCTGGCCCATATGAGATTAAGTCATGGACGCCGGGATCTGATGAAATCACTTTAAAGGTGAACCCAAATTACTGGGCAAAGCCAGCCGTTGACGAAATCAAGTTCTTGGCCATCCCCGATGCCACAACTCGCGTTGTCGCACTTCGTCAGGGAACCATTGATTACGCGTTCGACCTTCCTGCTGCTGTAGCTCGAGCACAGCTCTCCGACAAGAAGACTTTCCGCGGAATACCTGTACAGCTTCAAGGCACATTCTCTCTTGACTTCAATTTACGCACTATGACTGCAGGCAAGCCATGGCGTGATGCAAAGGTACGTCAAGCACTGTCCTACGCTATTGACCGAGAGCGCATGGGTAATGTCGCCTTCTTCGGTGACGTCAAACCAAGTTGCACTGTGGTTTGGCAATCGAGCCCTCTAGCAACCTGCATGCGCCCTGGTGGAATCGCACAGGATCTTGATAAGGCAAAAGAACTTCTCGCCGAAGCCGGATATTCGAAGGGCTTTGATATCAATATCATGGTCTTCACCCGTGCTGGATGGCCAGATGCTGCAAGCCTGATTGCCGCTGACTGGAAGAAGATCGGTGTTAATGCCACCGTTGTTCCTCAGGCGGACGCTGTAGGTGTAGCAGCTTTGACCTCCGGTGCTTACGATGTTGAGTTCATCGGCGGCACAGGCGCGATCCCGACACAGTTGCTCCGTACCTACTACGGATCAACAGGTGCGCTCACAGTCTGGAGTGGTTCAGGTTCAAACGATGCACTCCTCAACAAGATTGATGCGTCTCCTGTTTCCCAGAAGAAGGCACTTCTTGCCCAAGTAGAACTGGCCATCTGGAACGAATCAGCACATATTCCTCTTGGACAGCGTGCTGTTTACGGTGCAACTCGTTTACCTGCCAATATTTTCCAGAACGTTGCAGGCAACGACACGTACTATGTAAAGCAGACACCACCACTACGTTAGGTAAGTACAGGTAGTACGAGTGAAAGAGGTGGGGTATGGTTCCCCACCTCTTTCACTGCAACTACTAAAATGCATCAAGGAGGAAGTGAATGACAGAGGCGAACACAGAATCTCCCTCGACAGTCAAAATAGAGGCAGAGACTGCAAATAGAAATCGGGCAGCATTACGGAGAATGTTCCTAGGGCGAGCCCTTCGTTCCCTCAGCGTGGGCTTCTGGGTAATGGTTATTGCCTTCTTAATGATTCGGCTTAGTCCTGGCGACCCAGTTCGAATAGCTCTCGGAATCGAATCCACTGAAAAGCAAGTCGAAGTGATGCGTCACAAGTTGGGCTTAGACCAAAATATCTTTTCTCAGTTCTATCATTATCTGATCGGCGTTTTCCGAGGAGATCTTGGCTTTTCATATTTCTCAGGTCGTTCGGTAAGTGAGGTAGTCGGCACTCACCTTCCAGTGACGCTTATGATCATTGCTCTCTCAATTGGTCTCGGCGTTCTCTTAGCCATCCCGATCGCTCTCTTTGTCGCACAGAGCAAGAATCAATTTACAACGTACTTTTTTCGTGCATTCACTTCAGTCTCCCTCGCGCTGCCAGGCTTCTTTCTAGCAGTCGTAGGCCTCTTAGTCTTTGGTATTCGGTTAAATTGGGCTCCAGCCGCAGGCTATGAAGGAAGTTTCCCGGCGAACCTT
>JBAZYI010000008.1:0-39798 GCA_041659345.1 Candidatus Nanopelagicaceae bacterium
TGAAAGTTCAACTATCTGCAACTCGATTCTCTGAACCCCAAGGATCAGCCAGGGCTAAGAAAACATGCTTCGTCGACTGGAAAAGATTACGTCTCCTACGCATGCTCCTCTTCGCCCTTGGGTTGGCTGCGGGTGAGCGACTCGAGAAGTTCACGAGCCGACGTAATCTTTTCAGTCGGCTGTGCGCTTCTGAGGGGCGACCGACATCCTCATCGCCCTCAAGACTCGGGCTCGAAAGGATGCATCGTAGGCTGAAAAGATTACGCCTCCTCACGCATCCTGTTCTTCGCCCTTACGCACGGAGACACGTGAGCGACTCAAAGGGGCTAAAGCCGACGTAATCTTTTCATTCGGCGTAGTCCATTTTGAGAAGCGAACGACACCTCATCGTCCTTCGAGACCAGGCTTGCGGGGGAGCAAAGCAGAAGGTGCACGAGCCGACGTAATCTTTTCAGTCGGCGGTGCACCTTTGCGTAGCGACCCTGACGGGAGAGACTCAAAAAGGGCTAAAGCCGACGTAATCTTTTCAGTCGGCGTAGCCCTTTTGAGGAGCGAACGGTCTTGAGGCCTACAGGTTCTTGAGGGCGCTGACCACCTTGGTCAGTGTCTCTTTGGCATCTCCGAAGAGGAGAGTGGTCTTTGGGTCGTAGAGAAGCTCGTTCTCGATACCGGCGAATCCTGGGCGCATGGAGCGCTTGAGGAAGACGACGTTTGCCGCATCGGCAACTTCGAGAATTGGCATTCCGTAGATCGGGCAACCGGGTGAGTTCTTTGCAGCCGGGTTTACGACGTCGTTGGCGCCGATGACGAGTGCAACATCGGTCTGGGCGAAGGTCGGGTTGACCTCATCCATCTCCTGAAGTTGCTCGTAAGGCACGTTGGCCTCGGCGAGAAGAACGTTCATGTGGCCAGGCATACGACCTGCGACGGCGTGAATTCCGTAGGCAACATCAATGCCCTTTGCGGTCAAGAGATCCGCAAGTTCGCGGACAGTGTGCTGTGCCTGTGCAACGGCCAGACCGAAGCCAGGAACAAAGACAACGCGTCGTGCGTAGTTGAGAAGAATCGCAATATCTTCTGGAGATCCCGACTTAACGGAGCGCGTTTCTGCTTCGTCGGATGCCGCTTGTGGTTTGGCCGTGAATGCGCCGAAGAGGGTCTTGAAGAGCGAACGTCCCATCGCCTCTGCCATCTTGCGAGTCAGGATCGTTCCACTTGCTCCAACGAGTGTTCCAGCAACGATCAAGAGTGTTGTCTGTAGAACATATCCACTCGCCGCAACAGTAAGACCGGTGAAGGCGTTTAAGAGTGAGATAACGATCGGGACATCTGCTCCACCGACTGGCAGAACGAAGAGAACACCGAAGAGAAGCGAGAGTCCAGCAAGAACTAAGAGAGGAGTGTTTCCTCCAGAGTTAATTACCCACGCACCGGCTGCAAAGACTCCAGCGACGTTTGCTGCAATGAGAAAACGTCCACCAGGGAATACGACTGGACGCGTCGTCATCAACTCTTGAAGTTTGGCGAAGGTGATGCATGACCCGGAGAATGAAACGCTACCGACGATGACTGTGAAGACGGTGGCGATAACAACTGCAGGGCTAGCTTCATCACCAAGTTTCAAATACTCAACGATCGCGACGAGTGCAGCAGCACCGCCACCTACACCATTAAATAGCGCAACTAGTTGGGGCATCTGTGTCATCTGCACTTTGCGTGCCGCCGGGACGCCGACGAGTAAGCCGATGAGGAGCGCAACCAGAATCAATGGCAAGTGATGCAGAGGCAGTGCGTGATACTCAGGATCGCTTGAATTTCCAGTGAAGAAGAAGACGAGAAGTGTGGCAATCGTGGCGCCGGCAGCACCGATCAAGTTACCGCGACGAGCAGTCTTCGGATGCGAGAGGCCCTTGAGGGCGAGAATGAAGCAGACGGCGGCAATGAGGCCGATGAGGTCGTATAAGTTGCGGCTCATTTTTTCTTCGCCTTAAACATCTCAAGCATTCGGTCAGTAACTACGAAACCGCCAACCATATTGATGGTGGCGAGAACAATTGCGATCAGCGCAAGTGTTAGTTCAAGATTGTTGGATGAGTGGTCCGCGACGACAATCGCGCCGACCAGAATCACTCCGTGGATTGCATTTGCACCGCTCATCAGTGGGGTGTGAAGTGTCGAACTTACTTTCGAGACCACTTCAAAACCGACAAAGATTGAGAGGGTGAAAATGCTGAGTAGCGCTAAGCCATTACTCATCATTTCTTGATGGCCTCTTTTCGTTCTCCGTTATGCGCGACGACCGAGCCGATGATGATTTCATCATCGAAATCTGGAGTGACTACTCCCTCTTTTGTCATGAGAGAAAGCAGGTTCACGACGTTCCGTGAGAAGAGCATGGATGCGTGGAAGGGGAGTTGGCTTGGAACATCTTTGCCACCCCAGATCACAACACCATTTGAATTGGTAATGATTTCACCAGGCTTTGAGCCCTCGACGTTGCCGCCGGTCTCAGAGGCAAGGTCCACGATGACCGCACCTGGCGACATTGAGTCGACCATTGCCTGAGTCACCAATCGTGGAGCTGCGCGACCTGGAACAGCCGCAGTAGTAATAAGGACATGTGATTTCGCGATGTATGGGGTGAGAAGTTCACGCTGCTTTGCTGCGCGCTCCTCAGTCATCTCGCGGGCATATCCGCCAGTGCCTTCAAGGGACTCGAGTTCGAGGTTGATGAAGGTGGCACCCATCGACTTCACTTCATCAGCTGAAGATGGTCGCACGTCGTAGGCCGAAACAACTGCTCCGAGCCGGCGGGCGGTTGCGATGGCTTGAAGACCAGCGACACCTGCGCCAAGGACGAGGACCTGAGCCGGGGTTACAGTTCCGGCCGCCGTCATGAGAAGTGGAAAGAATCGCGGCGAAAGTTCAGCGCCGACGATAACCGCTCGATACCCCGCGCAGAGTGCCTGCGAGGTGAGTGCGTCCATCGACTGGGCCCGTGAAATACGCGGTACCAATTCGAGGGAGAAGGCGGTAACGCCTGCCACTAGGGCCGCTTCGATGGAATCTGTTGCCGTGGTTGGCGAGAGGAAGGAGATGGTGATCGCACCCTTCTTCAGGGTTCCGATCTGTGCGGGGGTGAGTGGCGAAACAGAAAGCACCACATCTGCGCCCTTGAGCACGTCTCCTTTAACGACCGTCGCACCGGCGGCTTCGTAATCCGCATCCGATGCTTGGGCGTTAAGTCCCGCGCCGGATTGAATAGAAACTTCAAGTCCGAGGCGAGTTAATTTGTTAATGATGTCTGGAACGAGAGCAACACGCTTCTCGCCAGTTCTAATCTCCGTTGGAACCGCTACACGCATGGGCTTAACCGTAGTGCTTGAAAAATAGGTTGTCATGCATTTTCATGTCTAGCCCGTCACACCAGCGGAGGGCTCCTTGCCACTCTAAATGGCTTTAAATATGGCTTTTATCGCCCTTGGAGATCGCCCCGCACCAAATGAAAGAGCAATGCCTGGATGGTTGTTCGGCGGTGGAAAGCTTCTCGCCAAATCATTGATTGTGGCCCGTCAATCACGCTAGCACTCACCTCTTCTCCGCGGTGGGCGGGCAGGCAATGCATGAAAATTCCATCCTTTGTGGCCAAACTCATCAGCTCATCGGTGACTGAGAATGGGGCTAGCACTCGTGTCTTCTCAGTCCGCTCCGACTCCGGGTCGCCCATGGACATCCAGACATCGGTGTAGAGCACACTCGCTCCTTCGGCCGCCGCGCGAGCATCGTGCACTACTTCGATCGTCCCACCAGTCTCCCTGGCGATTTCCTGTGCAGTCTTTACGACTTCGGCATCTGGCGCCCAGGCGCCTGCTGGGGTGGCTGCGACAACGTGAGCGCCCATGATTGCGCCCATGATTAGCCAGGCGTGCGACATATTGTTGCCATCGCCGAAGTAGGAGAACTTTCGACCTGTTATATCCGCACCGAATGTTTCGCGAATCGTCAGCCAGTCGGCCAATAACTGTGTTGGGTGATCATCATCGGTGAGTGCATTAATGACAGGAATCAAAGACGCGTCTGCCAATTCGTCGACATCTGATTGCTTATATGTGCGAACAATCAGAGCGCTCGCAAATTGGCTAATAATTTTCGCCGTATCCGAGATTGTTTCACCGCGACCCAATTGGAGGTCATCTCCGCGTATAAAAATTGGGGTACCGCCAAGGTGAGCAACGGCCGTCTCAGAGGCAAGTCGTGTTCGAGTGGAGGGCTTCGTCATATAAATGGCAACCGTGCGATTTGCTAAAGCAGTGCTTGCCTTGAGTGGATCGTTCGCGAAATCAGCCGCCGTTGACAGGAGGAGTTCAACATCTGCACGGCTGAGGTCTGATGTGCGAAGTAGGTCTTTCATTTCCTTATCCTAGCCAAGCAAGTATTCTTCCTGTCATGGGAATCTTTCGCCGGTCGCAGTCGGAGAGCGACACGGATCTCTTAATCAGACCTGAGGAGCAGATCGATGAGGGTGATCACGATCGGTTCGCGCATTACGTAAAAAAGGGAAAAATCGTCGATTCTGCCGTCACTGGGAAGGCCGTAAAGGCTTTATGCGGGAAGAAGTGGGTCCCATCAAGGGATCCCGAGAAATTTCCGATCTGTCCGATCTGCAAGGAAATCTACTCTGGCTTACGACCCGCCCCTGAGGACAATTAGCCAACTAGAAAATGTAGCTGTTCAGGAAATCTGGGCAAATCTCTTTCTCAGCCAGAGAGATATATAAACCAGTCCCACCAATGCAGGAACTTCGATCAATGGTCCAATCACACCCGTAAGTGCTTGTCCTGAGGTGACACCCCAGACTCCGATAGAGACAGCAATTGCCAATTCAAAATTATTTCCCGCCGCCGTAAACGCGAGAGTTGCCGACTTCGCGTATTTCAAGCCGATCCATGCGCCGAAGGCGAATGAGAGCGTCCACATAATTGCGAAGTAGATAAGCAAAGGGAGCGCGATTTTTGCCACTGAGATTGGATCATCTGAGATGGCGCGGCCCTGAAGTGCAAACATGATTGTGATGGTGAAAAGTAGTCCGTAGAGTGCAAAAGGCGAGATCCGCGGAATAAATCGGGATTGATACCAGTCCTCACCCTTGACTCTAAGGCCGACTTTTCGTGTGATGAATCCGGCTACTAGAGGGATGCCAAGAAAGATGAGGACCGCTTTCGTAATATCCCAAGTGGAGAAAGTAACGTCCTGAACATTGAGTCCCAACCAGCCAGGGAGAATCCGTAGGTAGAAAGTTCCGAGAAGCGCGTATGCCAGAATTTGAAAAATTGAATTGATTGCTACCAGCAGAGCGGCGGCTTCTCTATCGCCGCAGGCAAGTTCGTTCCAGATCAAGACCATTGCAATGCAACGAGCTAGACCAATCACGATCAGTCCGGTACGCAATTCCGGTTGGTGTGGCAGAAATATCCAAGCGAGCGCAAACATAAGTGCTGGGCCAACTATCCAATTAAGGATAAGTGAGGACCATAAGAGTTTTCGATCCCCAGTTATCGAACCCATTTCCTCGTAGCGGACTTTTGCGAGAACCGGATACATCATGAGAAGAAGTCCGAGAGCGATTGGGAGCGAAGTGCCTCCGATTTTTATTGAATCCAAAGATCCTTGAATTCCCGGAATGAACTTTCCAAGGATCAATCCTGCAGCCATAGCCAGCAGAATCCAAATGGGCAGAAAACGATCTAATCCTGATAATTTTGTGAGCAATGCAGGAGAATCCGAGGGTGCATCCCTTTTCACAGAAACTCCTAAAATAGAGGCACATATCTGGCACGCTGATTCGAGGAGCGTACCCGATACTCTAAAAACCCTCTGTAAACTATCGGTGAACTAGGACTGAACAATTGAACTAACTAACTGGGGTCACTTCCAAGTGAGCATGAGTGAGGGGGCGCCGTGATTGGATTACTACCCGCTTCCCGTCGACCCTTCGCGACCCAGGTCTTTACTCGCAGAAGAATCGCCATTCACATTTCAGTTGCACTATTTTTCATTGCCGCTGGCACTTTTGCGGTTGCCCCCAGTAGTGCACAGTCGCCTCCGCGGAAAATTCTCACGGGCTGGATCCCTTATTACTCAATGAAGACATCACTTCCATCGGCAATTGCCAATGGTGACCTCATTAAAGAGGTGATGCCTTTCTGGTTTACATTGAAAAGCGAAACGAAAATACTTGATCTGTACACACCAGCCAACCCGAGCACGCCGATGTCAGTGCCACTGGCGGCCATGCGCGATTCTGGATTCTTGGTCATTCCTACTATTACCGATGGAACTGCGAAATTGGTCCTTGCCAAACTTATCGCCGATCCAAAAATGCGAACAAAAATTGTCTCCACCATTACTAATTTCGTGCTGACCAACAATTTCGATGGCATCGATCTGGATTTTGAGGGTTTCGCATTTAGTGATGGCATTTCTTCTTGGCCGGCGACTCGAGTAAATTGGGTCGCATTCATTAGCGAACTTAGTCTGTCGTTGCATTCGTTTGATAAATTGCTTTCGGTCACAACTCCAGTTCTCTTCAATCCCTCATCAGGGAAAAGGGGCTACTACGTCTATGACTGGGCATCAATTTCACCGATGATTGACCGGTTAAGAATCATGACGTATGACTATTCGACGAGTTCGCCCGGTCCCATTGGTCCGACTTCGTGGGCGGACCTAGCAATTCAATACGCCATCTCTGTGATTCCCGCATCAAAGGTTTACGTTGGCATCGCCGGGTATGGTCGTGATTGGGTGACGAAAGTGGTCGGAGTCTGCCCCAGCAACGTGGCTTCTGCCGTATCCACTTCTTCGAGGGCGGCAACTTTTCTCATGAAAGATGCTGCTAATTTGGCGGCTAGCTATGGCGCGATACCGGTCTATAGCACTGCTCATGGCGAAGTGACTTTTTCATATACCAAGGTGTACTCGGGTACAGCCAGTTCTGGCCTGGCGACAACGTGTACCGCCTCGCGAACGGCGTGGTACCAAGATGCACGTGGATACGCGGCCAGGGCGCAACTTGTTGTGAAGTATCACCTTGGCGGAATCACCGCATGGACGTTAGGAATGGAAGATCCCACGGCAACTGCGGCAGTGAGACTAGTTGCCCAGTCCATCGCACCTGATGCGGTTGTCAGCGAATTAAGTTCAGATATTTCCACTGCTATGTATGGAGATCCCGTTCTCATTACTGGGCGGCTTCTGCTTCCTGACAAGACGCCAGTTGTTGGAGTGACGGTCCACGTACTGCTTCTTCCAACAGGTGAAACTGAGTGGCGCGAAGTACTTCAAACTGTGACTGGCTCTGACGGGACTATCTCTGTCCCAATTCTCTTAGCCAAAACCAGTGCGCTACGCATTACTACTGAGGCAACGTGGGAAAGGTTGGCATCGCAAAGTGCTGATCTTCCGATAGCGATAGAGCGACTACTCTCTATTTGGTCACCGACCTCGGTGTTGGCTGGATCTCCGATCGCAATTTCAGGAACAATCCAACCTCATGAGGCTGGCGTCGCGGTGTCACTTGAAAGACTTATTGCAGGCAGATGGCGCACGATCGGAAAGCCAACGCTCACTCTGGAGGACGGCACGTTTGCCTTTACGATCATAGAGAACGCGCGCGGAATCGCTCAATACCGCGTGAAAGTTGCAGGAAATCCCAACGTGGATGGCGCCACTAGTTCTATATTCTCTGTAGTGATTTATTAAAACAGCGCCGGGTAAGGAGTCAGATGTCGAGCACTGAAGCGCAGCTCGATGAACTCACCGATGCGTCATTCTTTTTAGATCGTCCATGGGTAACCATTGTGTGGGACGACCCCATCAATCTTATGAGTTACGTGACTTATGTCTTCATGACCCTATTTAGTTATTCAAAGGAGCGAGCCACCCAATTAATGCTCCAGGTTCACAATGAAGGCAGGGCAGTTGTTTCTAGTGGTCGGCGTGAAGAAATGGAGCGCGATGTTGCCAGGCTTCATGAATTCGGACTCTGGGCGACTCTGGCCCGCGATGACAAGTGAGTTGATGAGTCACTATGGGCGCTAAATCTTCCAAGCCATCCAAAGGTTTCAAGAGAGTAGATGGCGACACTTTTATTGTCGCATTTTCACCCTCCGAGCGAGAAGTTCTTCTCAATCTATCGGGTCAACTTATTGAAATTCTCGCCGAACGAGTTGATGTTGTAGATAAGGATCCACTTGCCGAGATGGTGGGTATCACCGGACATGACTCGCCACCGGAGGACGCAGTCTTGCTTCGATTACTTCCAAACGCATACGCGGATCCAGTGGAGTCAGCAGAATTTCGCAGGTATACAGAGTCAACGCTTCGCGGCAAGAAGCGCGAGCACGCAATGCAAATGCGGACGCATCTTGTCGAAGAGGACGAATCAACTATCTCGCTCAGTGAGCGGGGAGCGCAAGCGTGGCTAGGAGCAATGAATGACATCCGCCTGGCATTAGGTGTTCGGTTGAATGTTGAAGATAATTCGTACGATCGATTTGAACTGCTCTCACCTGAAGATCCGATGCAAGCAGTCTTCGCCGTTTACGTGTGGCTTGGGTGGCTGCAGGAGAGTTTGATAAATTCCTTGATGGTTTCTAAGTAGAGGTTGATGGAGATGACATTGGAAATTTCACGCACATTCGTGGACTTGATTTTGGAACAGTCGAGAGCCGAATATCCAGATGAAGCATGTGGAGTTATTTTGGGACCTCTGGGCTCGGGCAAAGCGGTGCGAATCAAACCAATGATCAACGCGGCGCACTCTCCAACCTTTTATGAATTCGATCCCAAGGACTTACTCTCGCTCTATCGTGAGGCCGATGATAAAGATGAGGAGATTGTCGTCATTTACCACTCACATACGGATACCGCGGCATTTCCCTCTCGTACTGATATTGCCTACGCCGGCGAACCAGGGGCACACTATGTCCTAGTTTCTACTCGTCAGGAGATTGCTCCGGATACTGAATTCCGTTCTTTTCGAATTGTTGAGGGCCAGGTGACCGAGGAAGAAGTCTCGATTACCGATTAAGGCGCTCGATTACCAATTAGGGCAATAGATACGGAATAATTCCACCATGTCAATCGAAGTCCGTATCCCCACGATCCTGCGACCGTTTACGAAAGATCAGAAGAAAGTCGAAGCCTCAGGTTCAACTCTCTCTGGCGTAATTAACGATCTTGATGTCCAGTACCCCGGGATAGCAGAGCGTCTGCTAGAAAATGGCGCGCTCCGGCGATTCATCAATATTTACATAAACGATGAAGATGTTCGGTTCATGGGCGGATTGGATGCCCCGACCAAGGCTGGCGACTCGATAACGATTCTTCCTGCAGTCGCAGGTGGTTAATTCTTCAAGGGTAGGCTTGCCAGCGTGAGCGAAGCCCCAATTGGAGTATTTGATTCTGGTGTTGGTGGTCTGACCGTTGCACGTTCAATTCTGGATCAACTATCCAACGAGCCGATTCTCTATTTAGGCGATACCGCTCGCGGACCCTACGGACCGCGCCCCCTTGCAGAGGTGAGGACTTTTGCCCTCGAGGCACTTGATTTCCTCGTCGATCAGGGCGTGAAAGTTTTAGTCATCGCATGCAATACGGCGAGCGCTGCAATGTTGCGCGATGCCAGAGAGCGCTATTCGGTTCCTGTTGTCGAAGTAATCCAACCTGCGGTCCGTCGAGCAGTTTTCGCCACACGGACCGGAAGAATCGGTGGGATCGGCACGAAGGCGACTATTGATTCTCAGGCATACCTTGATGCCTTCGCAGCCGCACCGCACTTGAAAATAACTTCCGTTGCATGTCCGCTTTTCGTTGAGTATGTCGAGCGTGGCGAGACATCAGGAAGCGCCATAACCGAAATCGCCCGCGACTATCTCGCACCCGTGATGGCGGCGGATATCGACACGCTTGTTCTTGGTTGCACTCATTACCCGCTGCTTACTGGTGTCATTTCATATGTGATGGGAAATGACGTGACTCTCGTATCAAGTGCCGAAGAAACCGCAAAGGATCTATACAGAGTCCTCCTCGAAAACTCATTGATGAGGTCGGCTAATGCCCAGCCCCCACGGCATAAGTTTTTGGCAACGGGGGACGCCCTTGCATTTGAGAAGTTGGCAAGGCGATTCTTAGGCCCCGAAGTGGGTGGAGTCGAACACCAAGAACTCTAAGTTCGATTTCAGATCAAGTAATTCCAATCAGAGTGAAAGAGGAAGCGATGGCTCGAAACGACGGAAGAAGCAATGCTGATCTACGCCAGATCACAATCACGCGAAATTGGCTTGATCATGCAGAGGGCTCAGTTCTCGTTGAGTTTGGCAAGACTCGCGTACTTTGCGTCGCTTCATTCACTCCAGGAGTACCTCGTTGGCTTAAAGATTCCGGCAAAGGTTGGGTTACTTCTGAATATGCAATGTTGCCACGAGCCACCCATACTCGTTCAGACCGAGAGAGTGTCAAAGGAAAACTAGGCGGTCGAACACAAGAGATTTCACGCCTTGTAGGTCGATCCCTGCGTTCCATAGTTAATATGAAAGAACTCGGCGAAAACACAATCGTCATTGATTGTGATGTTCTTCAAGCCGACGGCGGAACGCGCACGGCCGCGATCACTGGAGCGTACGTTGCACTTGCCGACGCTATTGCTTGGGCAAAGGAGAAGGGTCATATTCCTGCTAAGGCGCAACCGTTCTCTGACTCCGTTGCCGCAGTGAGTGTTGGAATTATTGATGGAGTCCCAATGCTCGACCTTTGCTACGAGGAGGATGTCCGAGCCGATACTGACATGAACGTGGTCTGCAGTGGAGACGGTCGGTTTATTGAAGTTCAAGGAACCGCTGAAGGTCAGCCTTTTGACCGAGCGCTACTTGACTCTCTTTTGGATCTGGCGGTTGGGGGGTGCGAGGAGCTTCGCGCACTTCAACTGGCAGCGCTCGCGAAGTAGAGGTCTCACTTTGCCTGCACATCGAATCGTTCTGGCCACTCGCAATGCCGGGAAAATAGCGGAGTTCAGGAGAATTCTCGATGAAATTCACTCGGAATCTATTGAACTCGTGGGCCTTGAGCATTTTCCAGAACTAGAAGACGTGGAAGAGTCAGGGGATACTTTCCTGGAGAACGCCCTCTTGAAAGCTCGAACCGTATGTATGCAGACGGGTCTTCCCGCAATCGCAGATGACAGTGGCTTGTGTGTCGACGCCCTTGATGGATCCCCGGGAATCTTCTCGGCTCGGTGGTCGGGTATCCATGGCAATGACCAGGCCAACATCGAGAAGGTACTCATACAACTTGAGTCGGTACAGGGCCGTGACCGCAGTGCACACTTCACGTGCGTCAGCGCCTTCGTTATGCCCGACGGCTCAGAGACTTCGGCCGAGGGCATCCTAGAAGGTCACATACTGGCTGCCCCGATTGGCGATCATGGTTTTGGATACGATCCTATTTTCCTACCACTGGGAAGTACACGTTCTCTCGCACAACTTGACGCAAGGCAGAAGGACGAAATCAGCCACAGGGGTCAGTCTCTTCGTGCCATTGCTCCACGGGTAGCGGTAATGCTGGGCACCCTGGGGTAACCTTCTCCCATACGTGTGCGTGTTCTGAAGTACGTACTACTACCCAAGGAGCAACTGTGGCTGTAAAGAAAGTAACCGCTAAGAAATCGGTCGCGAAGAAGGCGGCGGCCAAGAAATCTGCAGCGAAGAAAGCACCCGCTAAGAGGTCGGTAGTCAAGAAGAGCGCCGTCAAGAAGTCAGCTCCTAAGAAGATCGCCGCGAAGAAGGCACCCGCTAAGAGGTCGGTAGTCAAGAAGAGCGCGGTCAAGAAATCAACTGCAAAGAAGAACTCTGCCAAGAAATCAACTACAAAGAAGAGTGCGGTCAAGAAGAGTGCAGTTGAGAGAATTGTGATTCCAGAGGCACCGATTTCTACTCGCACATCACGTGTCGAAATAGTCTCAACACCATCCCCACTACCAGTACCAGTAGTCGTTCCTGCGCCCGCGGCATCACTTTCCTCAGTAGCCCCAGTCAAGAAGCAGGGCGCCTCTGCGCGAGTCGTATTCGCGGTTGTCGTAGGAATTGTAGTTTTGGGACTGATTGTCTGGGGACAGTCAAATAGTTCAAATAAAGATGATGCGGCCAAGCCAACTCCAACTTCCTCTCCAACACCAACATCGACACCATCAGCAACACCAGAGATGTCAGAGACTCCAACACCTGCGGCTGTCATCATCTCCACACATGAAGCACCACAAGGAGTCGTTGCGCATTACACACCCACTGGCGCAACAATCTTTTGGAAGGTGCCAGATGCGTCTGAAGGATTGACCGGATACAACGTAGAGATTTCGTTAAGCAATGGACCATGGAAATTGATCTCAACGGTTCCTGCCAGTCAGCATTACTTGGCGGTTACAAAGGAGAACACCACCGGATGGACTTCCTTTAAAGTTTCGAGTGTCTACTCAGATGGGGAAGCAACTCCTGCGAAGGCCTTCGGTCTTCCTGGCACGTACTCATAATGAAATTTCTTAACACATACAATTAAATAGGAATTGAATAAATTAGCCCCTTCGCAAGAATGTGAAGGGGCTAATTTTTTATGGACTTGGAGGAGTCGTGTGTAGTGCTTTCAAAATAGCGCCAACATAGACATTGATACCTGCAGGGACCAGATGGACTCCATCAGGGCCGAAATATTCGGGATGGCCCTTGGATATCGCGTTCCAATCGACAATCGTTACCTTGGGGTACCTACTTGCAAATTCAGCAACGAGGGCGTTGTTTGGGTCGCGCCAGGACCGAGGAACCGCGGTATTCACGATAATGATCTGTGGTTGGTCCCTCACTTCTTCAAAGACCGTGCTTACTTCTTCGCGAGTAAGGCGGTTATTATTTCCCAAATCAAGGATGATGGGTGAGTCTTGCATTGCCGATTTGTCGTGCCGGAGCGCGTTGATTAATTCAGCGGCCTGTCGTCCTACTCGGGCATTGATGAGACCGATGGGAGAGTATTGGTCAAGGGTGCTCCTTATTCCGAGAATCACTGAATCTCCAGCGACCCAGAGTTTTGGTTGAGAGGCGATTGTTGATGTGGCAGTTGGAGTAGGTACGGGCTGCTCCATAGATACTTTCAGGGCTTCCTGTAAACGTGCACTTTGCGTCAGAGCATTCGCACTCACGAGTGAAGTACCTACGATGAGAACCAACATGCCAGTGAGCACCGAACTTTTCTGACGGATACGGACCTTCTTTGTTCGGTATTTCATTCCGCGGAACCAGGATTCAATCGCTCCACTTCGAACGGGCAGTTCTACCCATCGGAGGGAGATATCTGCCAGTGCAAAGACAATAAGGATCCGTAATGCATAAAGAGCCCATGTTGCACCAGCAAGATCATAAGTGGGGCGGGTGACTTGGAAAATAATCCAATGCCAAAGATAAATGGCGTAGGAGCGTTCGCCTATCCAGAGAATTGGTTTGCTGCTGAGTAGCGGTGCAAATCGTGATGCAGGATGTACGAGAGACATAATTATTGCGCACCCGAAAATTCCTGCCAAGGGGAAAGCGATTTGATAAAGCGTCGCATCTGATTCTTTAATGAAGAGAAAACAGGCAAGAATGCCTAGCAAACCGACGACACCTATACCATCAACAAAATCTTGAGCTCGCTTTGTAATCTTTGTGCTTAAGTTTTGCGGAATCCAACTCACCGCTAAGGCTGCACCGAAGAATAGACCGATACTGTGAGTATCAGTCCCAAAATATACGTGACTGACTCTTTGAGCACTCGACGCATCAAGTCGCAATGAGAGCATAAAAAGAACAGCACCCGAAATTGCGGCGATCCCGAGTGCAGCTCTAGGGATCATCTTCTTTCCGAATCTCTTCAGAACTAAGAGCAAGATTAGGGGCCAGACCAAATAAAATTGACTCTCTACAGCCAGAGACCAAGCATGCTGCAGCAAGGGGGGCCGGCCTATAGCTTCAAAATAATCTTGATGGCGGTACACAAGTGCCCAATTCATCGAGCCCGTCAAGACAAATGGGATGTCGGTGAGGAACCTCTTTATCGTTTCAGGCGCCCAAACGCCTACGAAGAGAGCAGTAGATACCATCATGAAAATTAAGGCAGGAAACAATCTGCGAAATCTCGCTGCGTAGAATCCTCGAAGATCTAAGCCACCGCTTCTTTGAATTGAATCAAGGAGAAGCCGAGTGATCACATAGCCAGAAATTACAAAGAAAAGGTCTACGCCAAGAAAACCACCAGGTATCCATGAAAAGCCAAGGTGATAAAGAAGAACCGCGATAACCGCAACTGCGCGCAATCCATCAATTGCTGCAATGTGTCGGATACTTTGCTTTGCTGCCACGAGATTTATTTCCGATGTGCGGTGGTCTTCTTCACCACTTTCCTTGCAGCTTTCTTTGGAGCATCCAGCGCTGGCTTTGTTCGCTCGCTAGCGACTGTGATGGGCGTGTTCTTGATGACCGTGTCATCGCCGTTGAGACTGCTAAGAACGCTCTTCTGCAAGTTGGCTAGGTGGAGAAATGCTGCTTCCAATCGAGAACGGGACTGGTGGATGGCGCTCTCTGCTGCATCAAGTGATTGAACCTGAACTTTGTACAGACGTTCTGCTTCAGTAATGACTCCTGAAAGCCACTGGCGATACTCGCGGACATCGTGAGTTGCTTCATTGACAATTCGATCGCCTTCGCGGCGAGCTGTAGTTGTGAGATGTGAAGCCTCGCGCTTTCTATTCTCCAGGAGTGTTTCGGCCTCTAGTTCGACCTTCTCGAGGAGCTCTTGTGCTTCGGTTTCGGCGGCGGTGAGATACTTTCGTCCTCGAGTTTCGGCTGCCGTCAGAAGTGATTTTGCTTTCTGCTCGGCACCCTCAATCGCTTCCTTCGCTTGTCGAGAGACATCAGTAATAACTCGGTCCGCGGTCGCTTGCGCCTTTGCTTCGCGCAATTGCGCAGACTTGATGATCGTCATGGCAGTTTCAGTAGCCAAGATTTCGAATTCTTCTTTTGAGAGCGCAGTTATATCTCGACGCGAACGCAGGTCGGCCAGTTGAGCCTCAAGTTCTCGGATTCGTTCTACCGAGCCCGGAGCGTTGCTCTCCTCGCCCTTGAACCCGACCCAATTTAGGAAGGAACTCTTCTCACTCATTGCCTCTGGCCTCTCATCTGTCAACTGTCTCTAGAGGGACAGGTTAGAGCACGGCACGGCCTCATCAAAAGCGTTCTCGGAAATATGAGGGATCGTGTGAGCAATTGGAGAGACAATTGGAGAGAAAGGGCGTTTACTTTCGATAAATGGCGATTGAGACGCCAATGTACTGAGAAATCCATGCGGCGATCACAAAAATATGAAAAAGCTCATGGAAACCAAAATACCGCGCGTATCTTCCAGGCCGCTTCAAGGCGTAGAAGATCGCTCCGACCGAATAGAGAAGACCTCCAATGAGGATGGGTAGAAGAACCCAGAGGCCACCAGCTCGGTACATGGCCGGTGCATAGAAGATGGCACCCCAACCCAGCACTAAGTAGTTGGCGACGTAGAACCAACGAGGAGCCCCGATCCAGAAAATTCGAACGAGCATTCCAATGATCGCGCCAGTCCACATTACTGCCAAAAGAATCGTACGATCGCGTCCGGTCAGCAGAGTCACTGCAAAAGGAGTCACCGAACCCGCAATGAGCAAATTGATATTGGCGTGGTCCCACCGCCTCCAGAATCTCTTCTTTGAGGGAGACCAAGGAACGCGGTGGTAAATTGCTGAAACAGTGAAAAGGGTTATGGCCGTCAGCGAATACAGAGCCACTGCAAACTTGAATGGCTCCTTGCTCAAAATAAATAGAACCAGCGATGCGATGAAAACGATCGGTGCGGCACCGAGGTGGAACCAGCCTCGCAATTTCGGGGGCGATATTGGCGGCTGATCCTCGAGGATGTTCATAACAGAGAACTGTACGCCTCTCGGTTAGAATTGCGAGATGACCGATGGAGCGTTCATAACCGGGCTTGGATTGGTTTCTATTCGGGCGATCGAGAATGATTATCCACGGCCAAAAAGTTCGAGCATCTATGACGAATGGGGCGAGATGGCTCCGGAGGTCAGGGATATGGTGTTCGAACGTTGGATTGTGGAATTGACTCCAGCAAATAAATCCGTAGTTGAGGTGGGCGACCTCTCAGCGCATGCCGTCTGGTATGGACCAACACCTGGATCTCGTGCACTTAATATCGGCATAAGTTTGGTGGAGGCCTATCGGGGCAAGGGAATTGGCTCGATAGCACAACGACTCCTGGCTCAAGAATTGCATCTTCAAGGAATCGTCAGAGTTGAGGCGCAGACCGACGTGGAAAATATCGCCGAGAAGAAATCATTGAAGAAGGCAGGATTTTTATTTGAAGGGGTACTACGAGGAGCCCAACAACGGGCGGATGGGCTCCATGACATAGAGATCTGGTCTCACGTCGCGAAATAGTTTCTAAACGCTAGAAAATTTCTTCTGCGAGTGGTTGTTCTGTCAAATTGCTCTTGAGATTTCGTACCGACTTCAACAAGAGCGGTAGCAGTGAAGCAACAAGAGTGATCAGAGCGCATCCGTATAGAGTCGTTGAGATTCCGAGCCACTCCGCAAAGGGGCCAGCAAATGCGATGCCAATAGGTGCAAGGGCATATGAGCCGAGTGCATCGTACGAAACCACGCGCGAGTACGACTCCTTTGGAATATTTGCCTGCATCGATGACCCCCATGCAACTCCGAATATTTCGATAGCGATGCCTGCGATAAATGCACTTACAAGTACAACCGGCAAAGCGGTGCCCATCGCGAGGGTCAGATTCCATCCCGACGTAAATGCAATTGCGATCATCCCTAGAACAAGCGGACGTGGGAAATGTATTTTTAGAGCGATCACACTTCCGATCAACATGCCCGCAGTGATTGCTGCCAAGTTAAAGGACCAGTCGCGTGGCCCATGCCCATCTGAATTGAAGGAGAGCGGCCCAAGGACTGAAATGGTGGCCTCGAAGCAGAGGTTGATGAAAGTGAAACCAATGACTACCGAAACAACCCAGGAGCGCGAAATAAACTCGCGCCAGCCAATCCTTAGATCATGGAGCATAGATGATTTTTCTTTTGTTCCCATAGGTGGCAAATTGATAAACCAGACAAGGATCCCTGCAAAGAGAAAAGTCAAGGAATCGACGAGAAGTGCCCACCCGGATCCATAGAGAGTTACGACGGTTCCACCAATAAGTGCACCAATGATAAATCCAAAGTTGCTCACCAAAGAGACAATCGCATTGGCCTTTTGAAGAGACTCTTTCGGCATTATTTCCGGAAGTACTCCAGACATCGCGGGCCACCAGAGGGCATTCAAAATTCCGAATATACCGCCCATCAAACACAGGAGCGGTACGGATGCGAAACCGAAGATAAATGAGAATGCACTTACAGAGGCAATCATGCTTCCAATAATGTCCGCTCCGCCTACGATTCGATTGCGCTTGAATCGATCCCCAATCACTCCGCCGAAAAGCATAAAGAGAATCATCGGAGTAATTCGTGCGGCCATTACAAGGCTTAAGTCAGTTCCTTTGGATCCCGGCAAACTTAAGACGCCATAGGCAAGTGCAACGGGTGAGAGGCCATTTCCAAGGTTGGAAATAAAACGCGCAACTATTAAGGACTTGTAACCTTTATGGCTCGCGAGAAAGCGGACATCTCTTATCATTCCGGTCCAACAAACTTGAATTTTTTATTCTCATCCAGCAACTCATAACCGATTTTTCGGTAAACGCTATTGCTTGTTGGATTCTTCGCGTCAGTGAAAAGCATGACACGAGCGCCTTGTTCCAGCAGAGTTTGCGAAAGGGTGGCAGTAAGGACGCCTGCATAACCATGACGGCGGTGGGTTGGAGGCGTGTACACAGGACCAATCCTCCCTACCGTTCCACTGGGTGTTTCAACCAAACGTGCATGCCCGGCCATGGAAACAAGTTCATTTTCCACTCGCCAGAATTTCAATGAACCTCGGTTGAGGCCATCTTCAATTGACTCCTCGAGGTTGGGCATTAGGAGGCCAGCCTCATTCCCAAATTCGATATACCAAGCATAGATTTTTTTCTGGTCATCTCGCGTGGCATTTTCCATGGCACCAGCAACCACCGGGATGCTTAGGTCGCTGAGTGTGTAAAGGAGTTCATGCCCGGATTCCTCGACCAAGCGCTTACTCGAACTGGTTCCCGTATCTTGATAGGCTGTTAAGAATTCCGTGACCACCTCGGAAGGTCCACCAATTTCTGGCAATTCAGGATCGTATAGGGAAACCTCTTGCGCCAACTCTCGCAACGCTTCTCTGGGCATCGGAGTAAAGAGCATTCCATGGGGGGCAGTTCGCATTGCCGCCCCAATGACCTCGCCAGAATCACTGGAGATAATCCACCAGAAGCATTTCTCGTACGTGCGAGATCCGTCTGCGACGGATAAAGCTACGCTTCCAATGATGTTAGTGCGGAAGGGATCCGCCGCTCTAATTGCCTGCGTCTGCCCGAGAAATTCGCGTGCGGATTGAAGAAGGCTGACTTTCATGTGGTAATTATCCGCGAAAGATCAATCCCTGTCAGTAGCGCCATCGCGTAGACCTCGATCGCCTGCCGTTATCTTCGAGGTTTGAATCGCATTTCTGCCAGGGAGAAGAATCCATATGCAATGATTGCCGCGGCAATTGCATTCCATTTTTCATCAGGGCTATTGGAGGCAAAATTCACAAAGGCGCTTATAGTGGCGAGGATAAGGAAGATTCTGGAGAGCAAATAACTGTTTTTTGACCAGGCCCCTGCATGTTGGTATAGCGCAACAATAAAGATCAATTCAAAAACGACAACTACTGTTTGGATCCCGTAAGCAAAGCGAAGGCCAATCGGAAGAGAGTCGTAGCCTCCTCCGGCAACTCGTGTCATCAAGGAGGAAACATTAAGGCTCGCACCGACGACGAGATAGAGATTCCAGAGAAGCGCAATAAGTGACGCTCCGAGAATTACCTGTTTTTTCATATTTTTCTCCATTCGCGCAGAACTTACCTCATGAACTCCATGAAAGTGTCATTCGAGACACTCAAACCTCGCCCCACCCTACGTGACTTCATTTTTTGTCGTTCGTGGGCTACCGTGAAGTTATGACAATGGAGTCACCAATGGCAACCGCCCTTGCCCAATTACGACGGGCAGTAGATCAACTTAAACTCTCTGAAAATGATTGGAACACCCTTTCAACACCGAGGCGTGTCCTAGAAGTAGCAGTCCCACTTCGACGCGATGACGGTCGCGTGGAGATGTACAAGGGATACCGAGTCCAATACTCAACAACTAGAGGTCCTTCCAAGGGTGGAGTCCGCTTCCACCAGGACATTAATCTGGAAGAAACTATTGCACTCGCAATGCTCATGACTTGGAAATGCGCGCTCACCAATCTTCCTTATGGGGGAGCAAAGGGTGGCGTGGCCGTCAATGTTCACGACCTTTCGTTAGCCGAAAATGAACGGCTCACACGACGGTACACCTCTGAGATTCTTCCCATTATCGGACCGGAGCGGGACATCCCTGCGCCAGATGTCGGAACCGATGAACGGAACATGGCCTGGATGATGGACACCTACTCGGTGAACGCAGGATTTTCCGTACCGGGCGTCGTGACTGGTAAGCCGATTGTTCTAGGTGGGTCCCTTGGTCGTTCCTCGGCTACGGGAGACGGTGTTGCAATCTCGACTCGTGAAGCACTAAGAGTTCGCGGGATTGACCCTCAAAGCGCAAGCGTTGCAATTCAAGGTTTTGGCAAAGTTGGATATTGGGCAGCGATTGCTCTGGAGAGAATGGGCTTAAAAGTTGTTTCTGTAAGCGATGTGAATGGAGGTGTCACAGGCTTCAAGTCAGTTGCAGAGGCCTTTGAATACTCAAAGGAACACGGGACTTTGGTGGGAATGCCTGGAACTGATTTCATCACAAATGAAGAGTTGCTGGGCTTGGATGTAGACGTCCTCATTCCCGCCGCACTAGCCGATTCAATTACGGAAGCTACCGCGCCAAAGATTAAGGCCAGAGTGGTTGTCGAGGGAGCGAATGCTCCAACTACGCCTGAAGGCGATGCGATTCTGAATTCAAATGGGATTCTGGTTGTCCCGGACATTCTCGCCAACTCTGGCGGTGTCATCGTTTCTTACTTCGAGTGGGTTCAAGATAATCAGAATTACTTCTGGAGCGCAGATGATGTGCATCAGAATCTCAACAAGATTCTAATGCGGGCGATTGTTGAAGTTGAGGCAATGGCGACTTCTCAGAATGTGACGTGGCGAGAAGCGGCGCACATGTTAGGTGTTAGCCGAGTTGCTGAAGCTCATGCACTCCGAGGTCTCTATCCATGACGGGAAAGCGGTTCCAGGTATGAAAAAAGAATGGTCATTCGAAACACTTCAAATTCATGCAGGTCAAGTACCCGATCCGGTAACAGGATCCAGAGCCCTCCCCATTTATCAAACGACTGCATATCAATTCCGTGACACGCAACATGCGGCCGATGTATTTGGCATTGCGGAAGCGGGATACGTTTACACCCGCATCAACAATCCCACTCAGGATGTGGTGGAGCAGCGCATTGCCGCCCTCGAAGGCGGGGTCGGTGCACTTCTTCTGGCATCTGGAATGGCAGCGACCGCTATTGCGATCATGAACGTCGCACAAGCCGGTGACCATATCGTCGCCAGTCCACATGTCTACGGCGGTACGTACAACCTATTCAATTTCACTCTTCCAAAGTACGGAATTGATGTCACTTTCGTAGACGATGCTCAAGACATGGATGCGTGGCGAAGGGCAGTTCGGCCAAACACAAAGGCATTTTTTGGTGAAGGCATCTCCAATCCGCAGGCCATCATGATTGACATTGAGGCGATAGCTAAAGTTGCCCATGACGCAGGCGTTCCGTTGATGATAGATAACACGATCGCCACGCCATATATGACAAAGCCAATTGAGTATGGAGCGGATGTTGTCACCCACGCGGCAACAAAATTCCTGTCGGGTCACGGTACGGCAATGGTCGGTGCCATTGTCGATTCGGGGAATTTTGATTACGCGAAATACCCGGAGAGATTTCCCGGCTTCAATAACCCAGATGAGAGTTACAACGGTCTGGTTTATGCGAAGACGCTCGGTGTCGGCTCCGCCTTCGGCGCCAACCTTGCATTTATTTCCAAAGCACGTCTCCAATTATTAAGAGATATTGGGGCATCTGTCTCGCCGTTTAATGCTTGGTTATTAGCGCAGGGTTTGGAGACTCTCAGTTTTCGGATGGACCGCCATGTCGAGAATTCACAGGCGGTGGCAGAGTGGCTTGAGAAACACCCCCAGGTTGAGCGTGTGAGTTATCCAGGGCTGAAGTCATCACCATTGCATCACCTTGCTAAGAAATATACGCCTAAAGGCCCAGGTGCTGTGATGTCATTTGAACTCAAAGGCGGCCTCGAAGCCGGACGCAAGTTCGTCGAAGGACTCGAGATGTTTAGTCACGTGGCAAATATTGGTGACGTCCGTTCGCTGGTGATTCATCCAGCTTCGACCACTCATTCGCAATTGAGCCCTGGTGAGCAACTGCACGCCGGGATTACCCCCGGGATGGTGCGCTTGAGCATTGGTCTTGAAAACATCGTCGACATCAAAGCCGATCTCGAATTGGGATTCGCCGCCGCTCTTATTTAAGCGAACGAAGTCCTAGGAGCGAGGAAGTTCCCATAATGGAGTCCAATGTTCGACGGTGGGTGGGCTTACAAAGAATGGTCCAATGATTGCGCGCCACTCAGCAAAGAGTGAGGATTCTCTGAATCCGATTGTGTGGTCTTCAAGCGTCTCCCAATGAAGAGTGAAAGTGTAGACATTGGGACGTTCTATTCCGCGATGTATTTCAAAATCTATAAATCCCTTGGCTCTCGGAAGCACCGTACTGGCCGCAACCTTAATTGCCGCTTCAAATTCTGGTTCTCGACCCTCAAGAACTTCAACAAAACCAATTTCCCGAATCATTCCCGCCCTCTCGATATTTTGTCCCCTATTGGGATCTCATAATGATAGATATAGAAGTCCGACAATAACTACACCAATGCCGATCCAACCACGACCATTAATCGTTTCTCCAAGTACTAGAGCAGCCAAGATGGTCGCTGTAGCGGGTTCTGCCAAGATTAGAGTCGATGCAGTGCTTGCCCGCACTTTTTCAAGTCCGTACGCATATGCCATGTAGGCAAAGGCGGTGGGCACGAGTCCCAACCAGAGAATCATGGCAGAACCTTTTGCGCTGAGAATCCAATTGAGATCTCCAACAAATAGCAACGGCAAAGAGAGCACGGCCGCAAGAGCGAAGATGCGAAACATTGCCTCCGTGATTTTCACGCCCTCTCCAAGCGCGCGTTTACTCACAACCGCGAAGAGCGAATACGAGGCGCCAGCACCCAGTGCCAGGAGGAATCCTTGAAAATTAAATGAAGCAGAATTCTTCGCGGTACTCAGTACGACGATTCCAATACTCGTAATGATGGTTGCAACGAACCATCTCTTTGTCGGCTTCTCGCGATTGATGAGATAGGCGACAACTCCCGTCAGGGCAGGGGCAGATCCGAGTGCCGTCACTGTTCCAATTGCTACTCCTGTGCTTTTTACAGCTGAGAAGAAAGTTATTTGGTAGAGAGCGACACCGATAGCGCCCAGAATGAGATCCTGACGGGAAATCTTTGATGATGCCGCACGCATAGCTGTATGAAAAATGTAGAGCAGTAGAGCGCCAAAGATGAGTCGGGCACTTCCTACCGCGAGTGGTGAGACACTCTCCGGACCCAACGCTTGCGCCGTTCCAGTCGTGCCAAAAAAAACTCCGGCGAGGACGAGAGAGGCATTGCGCGTTCGTAGATTGGACACAGCCGAAGTCTATGGGCGTGGCATATACAGACTTCCCAGGTAAGAGGCACGAAGGACCTAGGTTAAAAAGTGGCACTCCAGTTTCGGTAATTAGTCGCAGGCAATAAGGTTATGGCTTACCGACATTGATTATTAGGGGGATTTTGTGGCCACAACACGTAAAGCATCAGCGATATGGAACGGAACGCTTTTAGAAGGTCAAGGCGCAGTGAGCCTGGATTCTTCTAACATTGGAAAGTTTCCTGTCTCTTGGCCAGCACGAAGTGCCGAGCCAAATGGTGTCACGAGCCCTGAAGAACTGATTGCTGCTGCTCACTCCACATGTTTCGCGATGGCCTTTTCCAATGCATTGGCTAAGGCAGGAACTCCAGCCGTCGAGTTGCGTACTTCCGCTGAAGTTGATTTTCAACCAGGCGTTGGCATCACGGAAATTCGCCTCCATGTAAGTGGAGATGTTCCTGGTCTTGATGCTGAGGGATTTGCAGCCGCAGCCAAGGGGGCAAAAGAAGGATGTCCCGTGAGCAAGGCACTCAGCGCTGTGCCGATCACACTTACCATTGGTTAATTGTGCTTTGTGTCGAATGAAGGCGAAGAGATGAGTAAATTTCCTGATCGTAATGGAGCAGCACTTCTTGTCATTGACGTTCAAAATAATGTTGTAAAAGATGCATGGCATCGAGACGAAATCGTGAAGAACATTAGTTCTGTCGTAGATAAGGCCCGTGCGGGAAATACAAAAGTAATCTGGATTCAGCACTCCTCCAAGGACCTTCCGATAGGAAGCGATGGATGGGAATTTGTTCCGGAATTGAAACCTCGCGATTCGGAACCCATTGTTCGCAAACTGTATCGAAGTTCATTTGAAGATACTGAATTGGAATCTCTGCTAAAAGAAATGGGAGTGTGCCGTCTCTTCATCACTGGAGCTCAGACAAATAACTGTGTTCGGCATACGACTCACGCTGCCCTTGAGCGTGGGTATGACGTAACTCTTATTAAGGATGCTCATACAGCGTCTGACGTTAAGTGGAAGACATTCGATGTTCACGCCGCCGACATTATTGACGATCTCAATCTCTCTTTCTGGGACTACAAATTGCCGGGGCGCTCGGCGAACACCGTGTCCACTTCAGAGGTAGTCTTATAATCAATTTATTCTGGGAGTAGTTGCGAATAGAAAGTCTGAAGTTCTTTTGCTACTTCAGCAATGTGATTGGCTGCATAGTGGTGGGAGTCCCAGGCGGCAAAAAGAGTAATCGAGAGAGGCCTTGCCTTGCCTCGAGTTCTTATGAGCAAGGGGTTGAGACCAAAACGAGGATCATCGGAGCTAATGCAAACCGCGCGATGAGCAGCCGCGAGAGCTTGTGATGCATGCGAGGATTGTGTTTCAAACGCGATGTTGCTTGCCAAGCCCTCTTGTGCCATAGCGTCATCAAAAATTCGACGGACGTAATGTGCATCATCCACAACGGCGATGTGATCTGATGAGAGTTCTTTCAGAGTAATTTCACTTTCATCTGCCAGGCGATGATTTTTCGGTACCTGGGCCCAAATCGCCGCGAGTCCGACAACGAGGAACTCAAATCCGGCTGGAGGGGGTCCTGTACCGATAACGAGGTCGGCCTTTCCTGTTGTCAATTCGTTGTAGACAACATTTGGTAGCGACTCTCGTATGTTAGAAAGAAGGCCTCTCGCTCCAGCCGCAGCAATGTATGGAGCAATGACATCTGCGACAGTTGTGGTTGGTGCCGCGATGGTCAGGCGGATTGATTCAGTTGTTTTCAGCGATCGAATTTTCGACTCTGCTTGTTGCGCCCTCGATAGAAGATCGCGGGCGATGGGCACGAAGGCACGTCCTGCTGCAGTAGGCACCATTCTCCGTCCGTGAGTAAAGAGAGGGACCCCGAGATCTCTTTCCAATTTTCGAATTTGCCGTGAAAGCGAGGGCTGCCCTACGAGCAGGATTTTGGAGGCGGCGCTTACAGATCCGGCTTCAATGACCCGGAGGAAATAACCAAGAAGGCGAAGATCCACATAGGCATTATGCCTGAAAAGCATAGAAAAACCGAAGATAGCACTATGGACAGGCATACCAGCCTTACCTACACTCATGCCAATTCGCTGACTTGCGGCGCCCCCGTCGATCTCACATGCAGCACACCTGTTGGAAAGGAAAGTCGATGTCCCTCTTCGCTAAGAAAAATCGATCTGCGCTTCAGTTGGGTGCTATCGCCGCCAGTATTTTCCTGGGTGCGGCAACGCTCGCACTGCCTGGCGTGGCCAATGCCGCGACCGTTCTCAAGGTCGCAACTTCTTCCGCTGTGACGACGTGGGATCCAATCCAGTCGTTCTCAACCGAAGCTTTCTACATGACCAATATCTACGAGCCATTGCTCTGGAAGAACGCAGACGGCTCGAAAACGGATTTCACCCCCGCAATTGCAACATCGTGGTCTCATTCAACTGATGGGCTTACCTGGACATTCAAGATTCGTCAGGGCGCAACATTTCATGATGGCTCGGCAGTGACAGCTGCAGCAGTGAAAGCCAGCTTGGAAACCGCCAAGAAGACTGCTGGGGCCTCTTTCATTTGGGATCCGGTCAAAACTTTTGACGCCCCTTCGGTTGACACGCTGGTTATGAATCTAACCTATTCAGCACCGATGGATCTGATCGCTTCGTCAACGTATGGTGCTTGGATCGTCAGTCCAGCAGCGCTCGCCGCTTTAGCAAAAGATCCGAAGTATTTTGAATCTGGAATAGATGGCGGCACTGGTCCTTACAAAATCCAAAGCTACAAAGCCGGGAGTGAAGTGGTTCTTGCCGCTTACGCGAAGCATTGGTCGAAGGTTGCGCCAGCCTATTCAATTGTTGATGCACTCATTACGCCAGATGGAGTGACAGCTCAGCAGATGATGACTTCAGGTCAGGTGGATTGGTCCAGCAACATTCCACTCACGAGCATCGCGTCTCTGAAGACTGATCCAAAATACAAGGTCAAGACTTATGCGTCTCCGTTCAACTTCGTGGGATATTTCAATACTCTGCGAGCGCCACTTAACAATCCAAAAGTGCGTCAAGCTATTTCTTGGGCAATTCCTTATCGCGATATCGTTGCGATCGGTGGTCAAGGGTTCGGATCGCAGGCCCGTGGCCCAGTGCCAAGGGGAATCTTTCCTTTCGATCCAAAGACGCCTTACTACGCTCAGAACTTGGGCAAAGCCAAGAAAATGCTTGCTGACGCACACGTGAAGGATCTGAAACTGAAGATAACTTTTGCTTCAGAGAATTCATCGGAAGCACGCTTTGTACCTCTCATTCAATCTGCACTGGAGAGCATCGGCGTCAAAGTTGAAATACAAGCGATGCTTTTCAATCAGCAATGGGCGGCAGCTAAGAAGGATCCGGCAAATGCTCAAGACATTTTCATTGTGTATTACTGGCCCACCTACAGTGATGCGGGCGCCGACAACTTGTACTCACTCTTTCATAGCAGCGCCAAGCCATTCTTCAACTTGAGTTACTGGAAGAGTCCGGAATACGACGCACTTATCGAGAAGGCAAGTTCTCTTGCCGGTTCAGATCGGGAAGCGTCGCAGGCAGCGTACAGTCAGTCGATGAAGATGCTTTTCGATCAGGCACCTGGAATATATCTCTATGATCAAAAACAGGTGACTGTCGTTCCTAAGTCTCTTTCACTGCCGGTCTACAACATCAACTATCCATTTTCAGCTTTCTTTGCGGGTGCTAAGCCGACTGGGAGGTAAGTTGAAGTTTTACCAGTAGACAAGTAGTTAGATATTGAGCAGGGAGCAGGTCATATTGGTGGCCTGCTCCTTCAATAATCCATAGATGCCGAGGAGTCAGAGTGCTTAGGGTTTTAGCGCGAAGGTTGAGCTCAGCAATCTTGGTATTGCTGGGGGCGTCGCTCATCACTTTCGTCCTGGCTCGCGTAGTGCCCAGCGATCCGGCCCTTGCATACATCGGCCCCAAAGCCACGGAAGCAGATGCCGCTCAGTTGCAGATCACGTTGGGTTTGGATCGACCACTTCCCATTCAATACTTCAAATATATGCGGGACATGTTGAGCGGAGACTGGGGCTACTCACTCTCCAGCAAGCAACCAGTTCTCCAAGAGATCGGGAATCGACTTCCTCCGACGCTGGAACTCATTGTCGCTGCCATTGGTTTCGCCGCTCTCATCGGATTGCTGCTAGGTGTCGTTGCAGCACGACACCGCGGCGGTTTTAGAGATGGATTAATCCGCGTCGTGTCCATTGCAGGGGTATCGATGCCCGCTTTCTGGCTGGGGCTGCTTCTTCAACTTCTTTTCGTTGGAAGATTTCATCTCTTTCCAGCAACAGGTGAATTTGATCCAGACATAAAATTCATCCATCCGATCCATAAGATCACAGGGTTTCCGATATTTGATTCGCTCATCACTGGAAATTTCTCGGCTCTCAGCAATGGTCTATGGCATCTAGTCTTGCCGGCCCTCACGCTCTCGGCTTACAGCATTGGCCTCATCACCCGCATGGTGCGGGCAAATCTCCTTGAGGTTTTGTCTCAGGATTACATCAAAGTGGCCCGTGCATACGGTTTGAGCGAGAAGGTCATTCTCTTCCGACTCGCCTTGAGGAATGCCCTTCCTCCGATCGTGACGGTCATCGGTCTGTCCATCGCTTACTTGCTCACTGGTACTTTCTTTGTGGAGCAGGTTTATAACTGGCCAGGGATCGGAAGTTTTGCCGCGAATTCTCTATTAAGCGTCGATTACCCCGCGATCATGGGGATCACTTTGCTAGGCGCTATTGGCTATCTCACTATCAATTTAATTGTGGATCTCATCCAGGCAAAAATTGATCCTCGGGTACGACTCATATGAAGACTATAAAAAGGTTGAAAAATAAGGCGACTATTGTCGGCTTCGCCATGATTGGAGTGGCCTTCATATGCGCTATCGCAGCTCCCTGGATCGCCCCCTTCCCAGCAGAAGGTCGTGGCAGAGTAAACATTGACAACATCATGGTGGGACCGGGATTGAAGCATTGGCTGGGTACGGATGAACTTGGCAGAGATTTACTGAGCCGTATTATTTTCGGTGCACGACCAGCCTTGTTGACCGCCATAACGGTCGTAGGAATCGCGGCCGTTGTCGGAACGATTTTGGGATTGTTAGCAGGTTTCCGCGGAGGCTGGATAGATGCAGTTGTGATGAGAGTGAGTGAACTCTTCCTCTCATTCCCTCCGCTTTTACTCTCACTTGTTGCCGTATCAATTCTCGGCCCAGGTCTTATGAACGCGCTCATCGCACTAACGATTTCATGGTGGCCTTGGTACGCCCGCCTGATTCGTGGGGAAGCGCGGTCGTTACGAGAGCGGCCATACGTTGAAATTTCCGTGGCTATGGGTATCTCACAATGGAAAATCATGACTCGCCATATTCTTCGAAATGTCACGACCCCACTAGTAGTACAGGTCGCGACCGATCTTGGCGCAGTCATCCTGGCCTCAGGTTCCCTTGCCTTCATCGGTTTGGGGGCACAGCCGCCGCTAGCTGACTGGGGACTGATGGTTGCCCAAGGTAGAAGCGTCATCTTTGATCAGTGGTGGATATCGACCTTTCCTGGGGTCGCCATATTTTTAATCGTGCTTGCCTTTAACTTGCTTGGTGACGCGCTCCGTGACCACTTTGATCCAAGGAATCAAACATCATGACCTCCATACTTGAAGTGAACGATTTGAGAGTTGATTTCTACCAGAATGGAGCGGTATCAAATTCGGCGCTTCGTGGCGTGAGTTTCTCTCTGGAACCGGGGAAAACACTCGGAGTGGTGGGCGAGACCGGATGCGGAAAAACGCTGACAGGGATGGCAATAATGGGGCTACTGCCGCCATCTGCGAAGCGATCGGGCACCATCTCACTGGACGGAACAGGATTTCTCACTGCTGAGACGATGGCGAGCGTTCGCGGTTCGCAGATCTCTGTCATTTTTCAGAACCCGCACTCTGCGTTTAATCCTGTTTTCACCATCGGCTCTCAACTCCGCTTAGTGGCGCTTAAACGTGGCATCGCACGAAATGAAGTCGAGGATGTTCTTACCGAACGTTTGCTCTCGGTGGGACTTAGAGATACAGCGAGAGTAATTTCCTCGTATCCCCACCAACTCTCCGGTGGAATGTTGCAGCGTTGCATGATCGCCATGGCATTGATATCGCGTCCGAAGTTATTGATTGCAGATGAGCCAACAACCGCCCTGGATTCTACGATCGGGAAGCAAGTTCTGGAGCTCATTAAAGGTTTGCAGGAGCGCGAAGGTTTTGCAATGTTATTTATTTCTCACGATGTAACAGTCGTGAGCGAAGTTTCTGATGATGTAGCAGTTCTCTATGCTGGCAAAATTGTGGAGTACGGCCCATCTACACAAGTGATGAACTCTCCTAGTCATCCATACTCGCAAGGGCTGCTCGGGGCGATTCCAAGTGCCGCTAAACCGCGAGGAAAACTCTCAGCTATTCGTGGAAGTGTGCCCGCAAATACCTTAGAAATTGTCGGGTGTGCATTCTCTCCCCGCTGCCCGTATAGTTTTGAACGATGCGCCGAAGAGCCCCAACTGCTGTCGATTGGGTCTTCAAGTAAAGCTCAGAGTGTTGCATGCTGGAGGACTCGCTGATGAGTACACCACTGATAGAAACTATTGGGCTCAGTAAAGAGTTTCCTTCACGCGATTCAAAAGGTGCCGGCCTACTGGCAGTTGACCGAGTGACTCTCTCAATAAACGAGGGGGAAGTATTTGGCATCGTTGGCGAATCAGGTTCGGGTAAAAGTACTCTCGCACGATGCATTTTTGGAATTACGCAACCAACGGCTGGTGTGGTCAAAGTATTTGGAGAGACGATCATTGAAGAGAGTCCACGAAAGTCGAGAGATCGTCGGTCGAAATTGGGTTTTGTATTCCAGGATCCAGTTGCTTCTCTCAATCCGCGAATGACAATTCAAGACGTCATAGCCGAGCCACTGGAATTACACACTCAGGACAAGGATTTCATCGAGGAGAGAGTTCTGACCTTGATCGAACGCGTTGGATTGGGGAAGAGCCACTTAAAGCGGAGGGCTCATGAATTATCGGGTGGACAATGTCAGAGAGTTGCTATTGCACGTGCACTTTCAACTAATCCGAAGGCAATTCTTCTGGATGAGCCAACCTCGTCATTAGATCTATCGGTACAAGCGCAGATATTGAATTTGCTCGAAGACCTCAGGCGAGAATTCGGACTGACGTATTTCTTGATCTCTCACAATCTCGATGTGATCGCCCATCTCAGTGACCGTATGGCAGTCATGAGCATGGGCAAGATCGTGGAGATGGGATCCACTCGTTCGATTATGGAGAACCCTAAGCACCCATTCACAAAAGAACTTTTAGGTGCACACTCTGCACGTAAGAAATCTGAATCCATTGACTCCTTCGACTTGGACCTTTGGCAAGAGGCGCCTCTGAATCGCTGGGCATTTCAGCATGTCGAAGATTTCATTCCCGTGGAAGTTATTGCTAAGTCCGAGAAGCCCCATGTGTGGACGCAGGAACCTGATTCACGATTTGAGAGCCTTCACATTCCATACGACGAACAGATATTTACATTTGAACAAATGCTTGAGGAGCTAAAGACGGACAGCATCTTGGTTGCTCGAAAAGGAAAGATTGTCCACGAAAATTACTTCAATGATATGAGCGTGGGTTCTCGTCACTTACTTCAATCAGTCTCAAAATCAGTGCTCGGAATCCTGGCAGGCAAGTTGATAGATGAAGGTTTAATAGACCCGTCCCGAACATTTGGTTCGTACCTGCCAGAGCTGAAAGGTTCAGGATTTTTTGATGCCTTAGTCCAGGATGCTCTTAATATGACTGTCGCAGTGAAATTTTCAGAGGAATACCATGAGGTTGATTCTGAGATCCAAGAACTCGATCGAGTAGCTGGATGGCGCCATCGCAGAATTGGTGACGCGACTGGAGTCAGAGAGTTTTTGAAGACAATTCGGGGCAATGGAAAACATGGCGATCAATTCCAATACTGCTCGGCAAATACTGATTTACTAGCGTGGCTCTTTTCGAAGGTGACTGGTGAAACGTACCCTCAGCTAATCGCTTCACGTCTATGGAATCCAATCGGAGCCACATCATCAGCCACGATCACTATCGATCCGAATGGACATCCATTGGCCAATGGAGGTATTTCGGCGACCACGCGCGATCTTGCACTCATCGGACAGCTTGTTCTTGGCTCCGGTCGCCTCAATGGAAAGCAAATCGTACCGGTCAGATGGATCGAAGAAACGATGGCTGGGGCATCGGCACACGTGAAGAGCGTTGATTACATGCAAGCACTCCACCCTGGCGGTTCATACAGGAATCAATGGTGGGTTACCAATGGAGAGCATTGCGAAATTTACGGAGTTGGAATTTTTGGTCAATATCTCTGGGTAGATCCGGTCAGCGAAACCGTAATTGTGAAGTTCTCAACATTGCCTGTGGCGACGAGCGCAGAACACTCAAGAAAGCACATTGCCCTATTTAAAGCCGTCGGTAATTTAGATGGAGATGTGTCGAATTAGTCTTCAATATTCTGAAATGGGTGCATACGCATCTTGACCCATTGAATAAACCCCAGCAAGGATTGCTAAGTGGAGAACTTAAAAAGTGCCGACTTTAGGCAACGTGCAATACTCGTTGCGATATTCGCTTTTGCAATGGCTTATTTTGAATCAGCAGCCGTTGTGTATCTGCAACGCGCACTAGAAATGACTCCTCAGACCATCTTTCCGATGCGCGATCAGAATTCCCTTGGTGGTCTGGGAGGTGTTGAAATCGGTCGTGAGGCTGCAACCCTGGTGATGCTTGCAACGGTTGGTTGGATAACCGGAAAGCGTGGCCTAGAACGCTTGGCATGGACAGCCGTGGCATTTGGAATTTGGGATATCGGTTACTACTTTTGGCTCTGGGTCTTCATCGGATGGCCAACAAGTCTGAATACTTTTGATTTGCTTTTCTTGCTCCCGGTGCCTTGGGTCGGACCCGTTTGGGCTCCGATAGCAGTTAGTTTGGCATTGATTACCTTTGGTTGGATCGTTGCGAAGAGGATGAGAAGTAATGAAATCGTCATCTCTAAACCCAGAGATCTTGCCCTCCTTATTGGAGGTGGGCTTGTGGTCATTTTAAGTTTTACGATTGATGCGGCAGACATATTGCATGGTGCGATTCCAACCACATTTGCTTGGCCGATTTTTCTTGTGGGAATGACTTTAGCGTTGGCGGGAGTCTTGCCGTTGTGTAAGACGTCGT
The DNA here is from genome assembly GCA_041659345.1 of Candidatus Nanopelagicaceae bacterium. Lineage (GTDB taxonomy): Bacteria > Actinomycetota > Actinomycetes > Nanopelagicales > Nanopelagicaceae > QYPT01. The sequence goes on from JBAZYI010000008.1 coordinate 32,383, forward strand.
CAAAAGAACTTTGATTTAAGAATTTCGGCTCAATCTCTCTTGGTTCTGCCTCTCACCTTTTCTCTCTTACATTACCTGTGCTATTTCGTACTACGAGCGTTGGTCTGAAGGCAATATCTGGGGTCGAAGTAGAGGAGTTCTGTGCAGAATCCTCTTCTGTGAGCCAACTAGCGACATAATCCGAAATCGCATCAATAGGTTGCGCAACAGTGGAGAGTGAGGGAAACACCCAACGCCCCATCTCGATTCCATCAGAACCGAGAATTGAGATATCGTCGGGAACTGAAATTCCCATTGATTGACAGTAATTCATGGCTCCGATGGCAGTTAGGTCGCTTGCGCAGATGAGAGCGGTTATATCGGGATGCGATTCAAGCAATTTGCGCGCACCGATTACTCCACCTTCAACTCCCCAGTCGCTGTGGATGGGATGAATGATGGCATCGGGAACTCCCGCAATCATTTCCTTTATTCCTGATAGGCGAAGGTGGGATCGGCTTGAAGTTGTTTCAACGCCAGTGATAAAACCTATTGAGCGATGACCAAGTTCAAGAATGTGTTGCGCAGAAATTCTGCCGGCGGCCCACTCGTCATCTCCGATGGCAGGCGCAGCGAGATCATTGGGTGCGCCGTTCACAAAAAGCAATCGAGCGCCGTGTTCGAGCAACGCCTGGTAGTGCGGTAAATGTTCGGCAGTATTTGCTGCGACGGAGGAGACAAAAATCAAGTTTGTGATTTGACGGGTGTAGAATCCTTGAGCGTGCTCTCGCTCTGCACTAGCTAAATCGCCTGTAGTGCAGAGGACAATTGCCCATCCGGCGTCTCGAGCCTTCATCTCTATTGCCTGAGTTATTTGGGTAAATATTGGGTTCAAAATATCTGGCACGAAAAGTCCAGCAAGTTTTTCAGGTTGTGATGGCTCTGGGATTGAGAAGAGCAGTTCTTTCATAGATCTTTCAACTCGCTCACGCGTCTGCGGGCTCACAATTTCCGAGTTATTTAGGACGCGGGATGCAGTGGCAACGCTCACGCCAGCGTGGGCTGCCACATCTCTTAAGCTTGCCATGGCGGAAATGTATCATGTTTCAGACTCTTGACATATGTTTCATACGGGCTTACTTTTCCACCACTAGCAAGTCCACTTTCAAGAAGGGAAGCCTGTGGTGAAACGAACTAAACGCAGTCTCGCATCGATCCTAAGCTTGGCCGTTCTCGCTACGGTCTCTCTCGGCACAGGGTCAGCGATCGCCGCAAATAAGGCAGTAAAACCCGTAACAATTCAATTCTGGAATTACTGGGATGGCGGCAACGGACAAGCACTGAGCAAGCTTGTCGCTGAATTCAACAAGAAGAATCCGGGAATTACCGTTAAGCCAGTCACCTTCCCATGGGGTGATTTACTTCCCAAACTCCAAGCATCTATTGCAAGCGGAACAACCCCTGCCCTCGCTGCAACTGATATCGCGTGGATGGCCAACATGAATCGATCAGGCAAGTTGGTTGATTTGGGTGCTGCACTCGGTGGCATTAAGAAAGCAACGAATGGCATCTACCCGCAATTGCTCACCTACGGTCTATACAAAGGCAAATTGCAATCATTGCCCGCTAGCACAAACAATCTTTCGCTCTTCTACAACAAGGACCTGTTCCGCAAGGCTGGTCTAAATCCCAACAAGCCACCGAAGACATGGTCTGAAATGCGCGCGGCCGCGATCGCAATCAGCAATCTTGGCAACGGTATCCAAGGGATGGAAATCTATGTACAGCCAGGTGAAGGACTTACATGGCAGTTCCAGCCATACCTTTGGCAGTCTGGTGCTGGTTTCTTGAATAAAGCGAACACGGCACCGACATTCAATTCAGCAGCTGGAAGATCAGCCCTCCAATTCCTTGTAGATCTCATCAATGTTGACCACGCGGCAACTGCTGGTCAATGGGGAGCCTTCGATAAGGGTCAGGCTGGCATGAGAATCGACGGCTCTTGGATGGTTGGCGGGTACCGTGAAAACGCTCCATTTGAGTTCGGAACTGCGATGTTGCCGATTCCAGATGGTGGCGTACATGCAACCAATATGGGCGGCGAGCAAATTATGGCCTTCAAGGGCAAGGCGGCTTCCCAATCCGCAGCCGTGAAGTTCATTCGTTGGTTCACCAGTGCCCCTATCCAAGCTCGCTGGGATGTTGCGACAAACTTCATGCCAATCAGCGACGCTGTCGCCAATAGCAAAGTGATTTTGAAGCACATTGCCGATGAGCCTGCTCTCAAGGCTTTTATCAACCAGCAGAAATACGCCAAGGCACGTCCTGCTATCGCCACCTACCCAGCCGTATCAGATGCCTTCTCAAAGGCACTTGAGCCTGCGTTCTATGGGACGGTAAGCGTGGCCGAGGCTATGGCCAATGCTGATGCTGCAGTACGCAAAGCACTGAAAAGTAATTAAGTAAAAATAGAACTGCCCTGGGCATAATGAGGTCTGGGGCAGTTCTATTCTTTTGTAACAAACCACTCTGACCTTATTAGGGAGTTGAAAATGCAGACTCGCCAGACGAGAACTGCTTATCTCCTAATTGCGCCAGCCCTTCTGCTCTTTGTCGTATTTACTGCTTACCCCTTCATCTGGAGTGCTCAAATCAGCTTGACGAGTTGGGATGGGCTCAATGCAGTAAAAAAATTCGTTGGATTCCAAAACTACATTGAACTTTTCCAGGATGCAGAGTTCAGGCAATCCATTTCTGTCACAACCATCTACACAGTCTCTGTCACTCTCATAAGTACGGTCCTTGGCTTTGTAATTGCGTTGATGTTGCAACGGAGAAAGAGATCATCAGCCATCTATCGAACCATTTTCTTCTCACCCGTTGTGACAGCCACCGTCGCCGCTGCCGTTGTGTGGCAACTCCTTTTTGACCCCTATGTCGGTGTCATCGACATCGGTCTAAGGGCACTTCACCTCCCGGCGCCAAATTGGCTCAGTGACACTAACTGGGCTTTGCCGGCAGTGATAATTGTTGGAATATGGAAGAGGCTCGGTTTCGCAGTAATTGTCTACGCAGCAGGGATGAGCAGTCTTCCGGTCTCGTGTTTTGAAGCAGCAGATCTTGATGGTGTCTCCGGATGGCAGAAGATCCGCTACATGACCATTCCTCTGATGCGACCAGTTACGACCTTGGTACTTATCACGGGCTTTATCGATGCAATTCAAGTATTTGACCACATCTTTTTACTTACTTCGGGCGGTCCAATGGGGTCGACAAATGTTATGTCTCTATTTTTGTATAACCAAGGTTTCAGAATCTTCCATCTGGGTTACGCATCGGCAATCGGATGGACTCTCTTCACGGTGATTCTCGGGCTCACCGTCTTGCAGTGGCAATTGAGACGTAGGGGCGAGTCATGAGATCCACGAAGACGCTGTTGATCAAGGTCGCAGATCACATGACTCTCATTGTGATCTCTAGCATCGTGATTCTGCCATTTCTTTGGATGATTACAACATCGCTGAAGCCACCTAAATTGGCATTTAGTTCGCCATATTTGATTCCCACCCATTTCTATTGGCAGAACTTTGTTAACGCATGGCAAGAAGCACCCTTTGCTCGCTACTACCTCAATTCAATAATTGTCGCTATTTGCGTCACATTCGGCCAGGTATTTACGAGTGCCTTAGCAGCGTACGCTTTCGATAGATTTGAATTTCCTTTCAAACGAACTTTGTGGTTTACCTTGCTTGCATCGATGATGGTTCCATTGCCTCTGCTTGTCATTCCTTCATTCCAGATCATTCAAAATCTGCATTGGGCAGATAATTTGACTGCGCTGATCATTCCTCGATGTTGGTCGGCATTTGGAATACTTCTACTCCGTCAGTTCATACATTCGATTCCGCGCGACTTTGATGACGCGGCAAGGATGGATGGAGCAAATACATTGAGAGTCATTTGGAGTGTGATCCTGCCAATAGCGCGCCCAGCAGTCGCCACATTGGCTTTGTTTGCATTCCTTTTCGCTTGGAACGACTTCCTCTGGCCCCTGATTGTTCTAAATACCCCTGAGCACTTCACGGTGCCGCTGGGAATCGCCAATTTTTCAGGAAAATACGGAACACGGTGGACGTTATTGATGGCGGCCACAGTGTCAGCGACAATCCCCGCCGTGATTGCATTCTTGGCGATGCAGAAGTCCCTCATTAGGGGTTTAGCGTCGGGAGGAGTCAACGAATGAGCCAAGAGATTGTGCCGTCAGCGAATCCGGACCGACTGGACTGGTTCCGTAAAGGAACCCTCTATCAAATTTTTCCTGACCGCTTTGCCCACGTTGAAGAAGACGCTTCCAGCTCATCCGCTCTCGTGCCTTGGGATACTGCGCCAACTAGAGAGAATTTCTTCGGTGGGAATCTTGCAGGAATCTCGTCAAAGCTCCCTTATCTTCAGCGAATTGGAATCGCGAATCTCTACTTGAATCCAATTTTCTCTTCCCCTTCCAACCATCGCTACGACACTCAGAGTTACTTCCAAATTGATCCGCTTCTGGGGGATGAGAGAAGTTTGGCCAAACTGGTTTTGTCAGCAAATAACTCCCAGGTAGGAATAGTGCTGGATGGAGTCTTCAATCATGTCGGGGATCAATTCCACAGTTTTACGCGTGCACTCAATGGCGTGACGGAAGATCGCGAGCTCTTCACGTTTATATCGAATTCATCTGAATATCAAACATGTGGGGGAGCTGACTTTCTCCCCAAACTCAATCACGGTAATCCACAAGTACTAGAAATGATTTCCCAAGTCATGTCTTATTGGGATCAATTCGGAATTAGTGGTTGGCGCCTCGATGTGCCCTGGAAGGTCTCTCCCGAATTTTGGCAACAACTGCGACTTTCTACGAGAGATCTCGTCTCTTCGCAGTTATGGCTGGCTGAGGCTTGGCAACAGTGGGGGTTCGCCTCTGAATTTGAGTCCGTGACCAATTATTTTGCCCGTGCACGTCTTCTAGATTTCGTTGTGCGCCACGATGCGGATGCAGAGGATCTTGCTGTCGACATAGAGCTTTGGTGCCGCCTTCGCTCTGATCCATCGCTGATTACCAATTTTGTCGGGAGTCATGACACATCACGACTGATAAATGAATGTCGGGGCTCGCACCGAGACGCATTGATAGTACTGATTCTCAACCAATTCTTACCTGGCGTTCCTGCTCTCTACTACGGTGATGAAATAGCCCTTGAAGGTGGCAATGATCCTGACTGCCGCCGCACCTTTCCTCAGAAGTTTACGAGTCAGCAAGATCGCTTCTTGGCAACACTTGAGCCGATTCTGGCATTGCGTAGAGAACATCGGTGCTTGAGCCACGGCAATTTCTCCATCGTGGAAAGTATAAATCGAACAATTGTTATCAAGCGTGAGTATGAAGATTGTGAGTTTACTATCGTCGTCAATTCCGGCGATCGAGCACAACTTGTTTCTACCAACCTGTCCGGAAATTTCCAATCGATCGTCGGTGAACAGGTGAACGGAAACTCCGTGCCGGGTCATTCACTTCTTATTGAAGGAGGAATGAAATGCTCGTGTCCGAAACGATAAAAAATGTGGTTGCGCCGAAGTCATCAGAGATGCAATGGTGGCGAGCGGCAGTGACGTACCAGATCTATATTCGCTCCTTCGCTGATGAAAACGGAGATGGGGTAGGCGATATCCAAGGAATTATCAGTCGCATTGATTATTTGAAGAGACTTGGCGTCGATGCCATATGGATAACTCCGTGGTATCCATCACCACAACACGACAACGGGTATGACGTTGCTGATTTCATGGATATTCATCATGAATACGGAACTTTGGATATCGCCCAAGATTTGATCAACAAAGTGCACCAGGCGGGACTTCGAATTATCATTGATATTGTTCCAAACCATTCAAGTAATGAGCACCAGTGGTTTAAAGAGGCTCTCGATTCTGAGCCGGGTTCGCTTGCTCGCGATCGCTATCTCTTCCGCGATGGAAAGGGGGAGATCGGGGAACTGCCGCCTAATAATTGGCAATCTGTTTTCGGTGGGCCAGCGTGGACTCGGATCCGGGAAAAGAATGGAGAATTTGGCCAGTGGTACTGTCATATTTTTGCTCCAGAGCAACCTGACTTCAATTGGGAGAATCTCGAAGTGAGAGATCACTTCATCCAAGTCCTGCGTTTCTGGCTTGATCGAGAAGTTGATGGATTCCGAGTTGATGTTGCGCATGGACTCGTTAAAGAAAAGGGACTGCCAGATGCCCCTATTCAAGAATATTTGGGCCAATTAGATTCGCGCGACTTCCCTTTCTGGGATCAAGATGGCGTTCACGAAATTTACCGCGAGTGGAGAAAACTACTCGATTCGTACCCTGGTCAACGGATGGCCGTCTCAGAAGCGTGGGTGAATCCGACGTCTCGGTCTGCCCTTTATGTAAGACCCGACGAGTTGGCGAACACTTTCAATTTCGATTTCTTGACGATGAGATGGGACCTGAATTCCGTCAAATCAAGTATCGATCGCTCTATTGAGAGTATGGATGAAGTCGGTGCCCCGGTGACGTGGGTTCTGAGCAATCACGATGTCGTACGTGCTGTCGACCGACTCGAGATGGACCTTGTGGCCGGTACTCGGCAGACCGTTGAGGAACAGCGCAATGAGAGCAGACTTTTTGATCTGGAACGGGGTAAGAGGCGAGCTCGCGCTGCAGCCATGCTCATGCTTGCACTTCCCGGAGCGGTATATCTCTACCAAGGAGAAGAACTCGGACTCCCTGAAGTTTTTGATATTCCTCTTGAGAGCCTTCAGGATCCGATCTGGAGAATGAGCGGTAACACCGATCGCGGTCGCGACGGATGCAGAGTTCCCCTCCCATGGAAAACATCCCAAAGCGGAGCTTTCGGTTTTTCAAATGATGAATCACTTGCGCCAGATCAATCATGGTTGCCTCAACCCTTGAACTGGGGCCGCTTTTCAGCTCAGGGACAGGAAGTCGATGAGAATTCCATGCTCAATCTTTATCGAGATGCCCTTCGTATTCGAAAAACGAATTCTCATTTGCGTGACTCATTCTTCCGTTGGATCGATACAAGCGATAGGCAATTCATGTTCGCTCGTAAGGATGATGAGTCGCTTCTCTGTATCGTGACTTTTGAAGTTGGTGAACCGATGCCACCACAGTACGAAGTCCTTCTGAGCAGTCAGGTAATTGAGTCTGGCTTCATCCCACCGGATACGACCGTGTGGTTACAGAGAATGATTTAAAGCCAATCGATTTATTCCTCTTCCAATTCAAGACCGCATGGCGCTGCCTCTGCCATAGGGAGAGGAATTGGAAGGGCGTAAATGAGTGCGGGAGGCGGGACTTGAACCCGCACGTCCGAAGACACAGGTTCCTAAGACCTGCGTGTCTGCC
>JBAZYI010000009.1:0-38703 GCA_041659345.1 Candidatus Nanopelagicaceae bacterium
ATCGCAGCAACACTCTTCGCGGGGGACAAATCCTTTCCAACTTTCCAAGCGTCTAAATATTTCCACGGGTAGACCTCACCCCGACGAACCCACCATATTCCTGAAGGTGTTGGCCACGATATTCCGTAATGAACATGCGGTGCGGTCCCACGAGCATCACCCGACGTGCCGATATATCCCAGCAAATCTCCAGCAGAGACTCGGAGACCATGTTCGATTCCGAGCGCAACTTTTCCCAGGTGCGACCCGTAATACCGAACGCCATCATCTCCAATAATGGAAACAAACAATCCTCCCCTATCGGCACCAAGATTCGATTTGCCATTCCACCTGTCCACTCGATTAACCTCATCAACAATTCCGGATGTCGTAGCAACGAAACGGCACCCCTTCTTTGCCAAGATGTCCGTCGCAGGATAATTGTGGTGGGATCGAGCATATGTAGCAGCACACCCGTCAATGGGAAACGCGTATATCGGTGTGGCGTGGGCAGGCTGCAAAACACCCACGAATATCAGTGAAATGAGAATCAAAGAAAAGGGATATTTCAAACGCATCTTTAGAGCATAGTGGCGCATCACTTTCAATTCTCCTCTAAACTCCTCCACGGGGGCGGTAGCTCAGTTGGTTAGAGCCCGGAACTCATAATTCCGTCGTCGTCGGTTCGAGCCCGACCCGCCCCACCAGATCGTCCGGATTTTGAAATAACTGAAGGTCACTTTTTGCCTAAAATCCACCGTAATCTTCACTCCACACATTACTTAGCGCTAAAAAGAAACGCTTACACGGTAATTCACACTACCGGTGTGTCCAATTTTCCAACAATGAAGGCCCGTGATTTACTTCGCATTTTGCAGAGAAGACCGCTACATTGTTCGATAATAAGGGCAGAAGGATCACACCGAACGCTAAGAACGCCGACTGGTAAAACTTTTCGTTATTCTTATCACGACGCGAAGGAACTTTCGGGACATCAAGTCCGTGACGTTCTTATGGACGACCTAGGACTCACTGAAAAAGAAGCACTGGGGGTACTACGGTGACACAGTACAAACTTGAAATATTTGAAGATGATTCTGGTTCCTGGACTGGGCTCGCAAACTTAGGAAGCGATATCGAACCTGAAACCTACAGAGTGCTTGCTGACTCTTTAGAAGAACTACGTGAGCTGGTCCAAGAGGGTGTTAATGGCGATCTTGGTATCGAAGGAATTTCATTTGAAGAAGTCTACTCAACTAGGTCCGAGGCAACTAGTTAGGTAGGAATTTCTTCGTCGGTTTGAGCCCGCCCCACACAGCATGAGAGATTGAGGTTATGCCACCAACCTAAGGGCAACTGCATTCTGCATGAGAGTGTCGAGTGATTGAATTGTTGAATATCGTATGTAGACAACATTGGACGTACCGTTTATTGCAACAATTTCACCCGTCATGGAACTTAGATCGTATTCAACTATCAACCCACTTGCAGTCACATTCGTGGAAGTTTCTAACCAGGTACCAAATTGCCGAATTCGGCTCATGTCAACCGATCCTCGATATGTAGTAATAGAAATTTCCGGTATATCCAACTCGCTCGGATCAGAGCCTTTCTCCACATATGAAATAGAGCGACTCTGCTCAGAGCTCTCGTAGGTCGCGATATTGAATCCTGACTTGTCTCCCAACCAGTACGCCGTCCCACCTTCAGAGCGAATATGGCCGGCTAACTGGGAGGAGGGCATTGCCACAGCGCCAACACGCAGAAGTGCTAGCGATGTTTCATCATGTGACGATGCAGAAGCATATGAAAAACCAGCGTAAACCAGGGAGACAGAAAGTATCGCGTCTAGACTCATCAGGAATATGCGTCGAGGGTGCTTTCGAATGTATCCGAATGCCATCGACTCTTCTTTTAGTATAAAGTCATATATCAAGCGTATAAGTGCCATCATGTTCATTGCCTTAAGGGGAAGGATGCAAGGCAAATTTTGCCTTTGAGTTTCTCCGACACCCTTTGTACCTTGGATGGGAAGTTGAAATTCACGCATATTCGGTCATGCTCGAACAGAAACTCATTAAATTCAGAGAAATATTTTCATTCTTTGAGGTTGAACTGCGCTACTTTTCTGTGTATAGGCTGAGGGCTAGCGGGAAGGGTGGATTTGGTGGAATACGTACGAAGAATCTCAAATTTGACCACTTTTCTCTACGGAACAAATCCCTCTTCGGATCGCATCGCCCGATTCCTCGTCCTGGATACCTTTTCTGCATTTGAACCCAGCGCACTCCTGCTTGGCTTGCTTCAATCAGACGGGTCAATCAAAGTAAGGGGAACTTTCGGCATAAGTAAAGCAATGCTGGACGAGGTATTGGAAATTGCAGAGCACCCAGACAATCCATTCTCCCAAGCAATGCACAAGGATAAAGTCCTGAGTTTTAGTGGCAAAGAAGAATTGTTCTCAGGGCCCTTTGATCGGAAAGAACCTGAGAGCGAGGTTTCAAGTCTGGAATATTCCCTCGCCTGGCCCATTTACTATGTGGGAGCTGGAATCATCTTTTTTAAAGAGGAGAACTCTCTTGATACTTTAGATGAACTATTTTTCCGAGCAATCGGTGGGATGCTCGCACTACATCACACGTACACGACAACACTCTCGAATTTCACTGAAGGAGTTGGTTTAGTGGGTCCAACGGGACCTCAAGGTACGACGGGTGCAACAGGGGCTCAAGGTACGGCCGGTGCGAAAGGTACGACGGGCACAACTGGTGCAGCCGGTGCGAAAGGTACGACGGGCACAACTGGTGCAGCCGGTGCGAAAGGTGCAGCCGGTGCGAAAGGTACGGCCGGTGCGAAAGGTGCAGCCGGTGCGAAAGGTACGGCCGGTGCGAAAGGTACGGCCGGTGCGGCTGGTACAACGGGTGCGACGGGTGCGACGGGTGCGACGGGCCTTGCTGCAGTTTCAGGCAACTTCAAAAATCAACCGCTCGTGGCAGAAGATAAGGATCTCACTTCTCGTCAAAAAATTATTCTGAGTGAGTTACGTCGGGGTAAAACCAATGAAACTATTGCCCTGGGTCTAAATTTCAGTTCCTCATTAATACGGCAAGAGACCATGGAAATCTACCGAAAGAAGGGAGTCAGCGGCCGCAAAGAACTTATGGAAATTGATGGTGATGAAGAATGAAAATGGCGAGGCTTACTGTAATGATGTAACCTTTGAACACACGGGAGTTCGGTAATACCGGACTGAGAGGAAGACTAAGGAGTCTTCGACCGTCGAACCTGACATGGGTAATGCCAACGCAGGGAGACTGCTCTTACAACCCGTGCCTATTCATCGCGAAAGGCACACAAATGAAAATAACGCGAAAAACTCTCTACTCCCTTTCGATCTTGGGGATTGCTGCACTGCTTGTAATCGTTGTCAACAACACAGGGGGAACCAAGATCAAAGATCTCACCCTTGCCACGCATGATTCATTCGTCATGAATGCTGCCCAAATCAAGGACTTCAACAGAAAGACTGGCTATAACCTGAAGATAGTGAAGCTCGGTGACGCAGGAAACTTAACCAACAAGTTGGTACTCACCAAAGATTCACCTGTCGCTGACGCAGCCTTTGGAATTGATAATTCATTTGCGGGCGTCGCGACTAAGGCTGGAATCATCGACGGCAAGTTAGTCGCCGCCGATTATGGCGATGTCTGTTTCAATTACGACAGGACCTGGTTTGACTCACGCAAGATCGAGGCGCCAACTTCTGTAAGAGATTTGGTAAAACCCCTCTACAAAGGGCTGACCGTCATAGAAAATCCGAATACCTCCTCAACAGGACTCTCTTTCTTGGCAGCCAGCGTAGAGATTTTCGGTGCACAGGGGTGGCCCACTTTCTGGAAAAACTTGAAGGCAAATGACATCAAAGTGGATGATGGCTGGGAAGTCGCCTACTACACAGATTTCTCCGGCTCCAGTGGAAAGGGCGCTTACCCGATTGTTCTGAGTTACGCCACATCCCCCGCAGATGAAGTTCGAGCAGATGGCAAATCTCAAACTGTAGCGATTACCGACGGTTGTTTCCGTCAGACCGAATATGTCGGCATCCTCCAGAACGCAAAGAATCCACAAGGGGCAGAAAAGTTAATCGAATTCCTCCTATCTCCGGATTTCCAGAAGACATTCCCAACGGCGATGTATATGTACCCGGCTGTTACTGGAGTTGAAATCCCAGTGAGTTGGGCGACCTTTGCCGGCAAGACCGATCGCACCTATGGCGACTCGCTAAATATCAACGCAAATCGCAAGACCTGGCTCTCAACGTGGTCAGAAATCTTCGGTTAACATCAAAAGAAGCAAAATCCTGTGGGCAGCGCCCCTCCTTTTTATCGGGGTGCTGTTCTACTGGCCTTTAGCAAAAATACTTTCTCTCGGGTTTTCAGGAAACTGGTTAGCGCCGATAGCCACTTCTAAAGTGTTAGATATTTTCTGGTTCACGATCTGGCAGGCCTTGCTCTCCTCACTCATCTCCATATTGCTCGGGATTCCAGGGGCGTACGTGCTCTACGCCCGACGGCTTCGTGGACAAGAATTAATTAAAGCCTCATTACAGTGCCTTTTGTCCTACCGACGATAGTTGTTGCGATTGGATTCACCTCATTTCGTCGAATTCCTGTTTTCGCCTCTCTCTTTCAGGACGGTTCCAACATCCCGATCATCATCCTGGCGCAGGTTTTCATGAACTACTCGATTGCGGTTCGAGTAATCGGCAGCACGTGGAGAAATCTTGACTTCTCTCTTGAAGATGCTGCATCTTTGGATGGCGCGGGGCGTCTGCGAACTTTTATGGAAATCACCCTCCCCCATCTCAAGACTTCCATCGCGTCGGCTTATACATTGATATTTCTTTATTGCGCAGCGAGTTTTGGGATCATCCTTGTCCTCGGCGGTGGAGCAATAAAGACGATTGAAACCGAAATCTATAGAACAGCCACCCAGGAACTAGATCTTCAGAAAACTGCAGGATTGGTCTTTCTCCAATCCCTGATCACCGCGATTGCCTTCTTCGCCTCCAGAGAAAGAAGTGAGAGTGGACTCCTCGAGAATCAAGCCGATGGACCATCGCGTAAATTAGATCGCCGCGACCTGCCTGTTGTTGCAATAACCGCCACATTCATCTCAATCTTCATCGCCTTGCCACTACTTAAAATATTCATTGATGCGTTCCTTATTGAAGGCTCGCCTTCAATCCTAAATTTTGCCAACCTCGCCGGCCATGGGGCGCGTGATTTACTCAACATCTCGGTTAGCCATGCAGCCCTCAATAGCCTTCGAAATGCGATTGTGGCTGGCGCAGTGAGTATAAGTATTGGACTCCTTGTAAGTTTCATAATTTCCAGACACGAGAAAGCATCCTACGCGCGTATATCGCAAGGTATTTTGGACTTTGCCTTTCAAACCCCTGTCGGAATTTCTAGCGTTGTTCTAGGTTTTGGTTATCTCATTACTTTCGGTTCCGGGGTATTCCCACTGCGCTCAAGCTGGATTGTCACCCCTATTGTCGCCTCGATTCTTGCGACGCCCCTAGTAATCCGACTTGTCTACCCAGCGCTTATCTCCATCGACAGAGATCTTCTTGAATCCGCCTCAACCGATGGCGCCTCGGAAGCAGAGACTTGGTGGCAAATTGAGGCACCGATTATTCGAACTGTCATTCTGACCGCACTCGGCTTTAGCGCACTCATATCTATCGGCGAGTTTGGCGCGGCAAATTTCCTCGCCTACGGGGAGCAAGGGACTCTTCCAATCATTCTCTACCAACTTATTTCCCGTCCGGGAGCCCAGAACTATGGAATGGCGATGGCGGCAAGTTCTTTGCTTATTCTCTTCGTGGCACTCGTTATGTATCTAATAACGCGCCTAGGTAATTCAGAGAAGTAGAACAATCCCACTTTGCTTGAAGTATTACCAGATCGACCAACCGCCATCAACAAGAATTTCTTGTCCAGTAATCCAGGCACTCGCATCTGATGCAAGCAAGGCCGCTGCGCCTTTGATATCTTCAGCAAGACCTGTCCGCTGAAGCGCATTCATTTTTCTGAAAGTCTCCACCTGTGACTTATTGGTTTCGTCATTTGGAATCTGACCAGGAGAAATACAGTTCACTCGAATTCCATGGGGTCCGAATTCTGCCGCTAACGCGCGAGTGAGATTGAGAACACCAGCCTTCGCAGCAATGTATGGTGGGCCCGATCTCGTAAAGTCAGAATTGTACGATCGTGGATCCATCGCAAGTCGCGCCGCAATTGATCCGAGGGTGATAATTGCACCGCTCTTATTTGGAAGCATCGCCTTCGCAGCTTCTTGAGCACAAATATATGTCGAAAGCATATTGAGTTCGAAAGAGGCTCTAAATTCGTCAATCTTCCCGTATGGAGGATATGTCGTTGTGCGATGACCGCCTGCGTTTGCAATAAGGACATCGAGGCGACCTGATTCGGAGACAACTCTTTCCACAAGGCTCCGCACCGCAATTTCATCAGTCGCATCACAGCCTAATCCAGTCACTTTTAATCCTCGACCGCACATCTCTTCGGCAACCTTTTCACAAAGCTCTGTGCGCCGTGAGGCGATATAGACATGAGCCCCTAGTTCAGCAAGCACTTCGGCAAATGCGCTTCCAAGGTGCGTCCCACCCCCGGTGACAATCGCAATTTTGCCAGTCATGTTAAGCATTTGATGGATGGTTCTATTTGTCACAAAATCCTCCTGAAGAAGTATCTTTCGAAATGGAAAATGCCAAGCTCGGCGAATTGGAGATTACCAATGGCCACCTACGCGTACAAGCATTGGGTTCGGCATGGACTACCATCGCCTAAGTAATGGGATGAATCTCTCAATATGAGATTTACAAGCGAAATTATCTGAGTGCGGGGGGAAGAGTTTGTACGGATTGCTGACACTCTTTGTTGGGGCCCTAGCTTCCGTCCAATCACGAGCGAACGGCCAACTTTCCGTAGATGTTCATAGCGCCCTAGGTGCAGCCGTCATTTCAAATGCGGTGGGGTGGGCGATGCTCTGGATCATTGTTCTTGCAAGAAAATCAGGGAGAGACGGCTTTCGAGTTTTCCTTAGAGCGATAAGGAATCGTGAGATGCACTGGTGGGAACTGATGGGGGGTGTAGGAGGCGCGTTCTTCTTATCGGTGCAGAGTTCTGCGGTTCCGGAAATTGGCGTCGCAGTTTTCACTATTTGCCTCGTAGGGGGTCAGACGGCCACGTCCCTCCTCGTCGATAAAATCGGCTTGTCGACCAATGGAAAACAACCCATCACTTGGCCACGCGTTTTTGCAGCGATCATGACTCTTATTGCCGTAAGTATCGCTGTCTACCCAGACCTTGGAAGAGTAAATTTCCAGGTTGTCACAATCGTTTTATGTCTAGCAGTAGGAGTAGTAGTCGCTTTCCAGCACGCGATAAACAGCCGAATCAATGTAATCGCAAAGAATCCGATGGTCACTACATGGCTCAATTTCTTTGTTGGAATATCCTTCCTGACAATTGCGCTCATCATTGATTTAATGCGGGGTGGTTCAGTAGGCCCTCTTCCTCACAATTTCTGGGTTTACATCGGCGGTCCGTGTGGCTTGCTTTTCGTGGCGGTAGCCGCGTCGGCTGTTCGCACGATGGGAGTCCTTAACTTCATCCTCTTCAGCGTCACCGGGCAGTTGGTCGGAGCCTTGTTGTTGGATTGGCTACTACCGACCAATGCAGGTGCCTTAAATGGATACCTCATCACCGGCACAGTCATAACTCTTGGTTCGATCGCATTCTCTCGTTTCTTTCACGCCAACCAACAGAAGAATCTCATCAAGGGATCTGCCAGAACAACTATTTGATCTCATCTCTTGGAATTTCGAGTCGCATTTTTCTAGTATTCAGAATTATCATACGTGAAAACACTTATCTCATTTAAAAGGTAGGCGATGTCGATCGCGTGGTGGTTAACGCCCAGTCACATAAGCAATAATGATTCTTACAATTTGTAAGAATGTCCCTGAATGTCCGAGAATGTCCGAGAGAGGTAGCCCTAGCGGATCGATGAGTGTGCAGATGGATCTCCAGGGAATTCGTGTGTTGGTCGCAGATGACCATCCGATATACCGCGCTGGTTTAGTAGAGCGACTCGAAGATGAAGACGGCGAACTCACCGTCGTAGGCGAAGCGTCGAACGGTCATGAAGCGGTTGAAATGACCCAATCGCTACGCCCCGATGTTGTATTGATGGATTTGCATATGCCACTCATGGCAGGAATTGAAGCCACTTCCAAGATCAAGGCAGACTTTCCAGGAATCCAGGTCCTCATTCTTTCCGCAACTACTGCAGAGTCAGATTTACGCGGCGCAATTGCTGCTGGCGCCAGTGGATATCTCGTAAAAACTTCAAGCGCCGAAGAACTTCGACAAGCAATCATTGCATGCTTGGACGAAGAATCTAAAGGGATTCCAATGCCTTTGACTCTTGGCGATAGCGCCATGTTTGGCAACTCCAAGGGCTTGAGCAAGCGCGAATTGCAAATTCTCGAGTTAGTGGCAAGGGGTGAAACAAACAGAGCAATTGGGACGCAATTCAACTTAAGTAGTCGTACAGTTGAAGTCCACATGCGAAACATATTTACAAAGCTTGGCGTCTCATCACGGACAGAGGCTGTTACCACCGCCATCCGTGACCAAGCGATTCAGCTGCCTTGAGACTTCTTAAGATAATCATCCCCCAGTACCGCGACTATCGGTTCTGGATTATCTTGGTGGTCACGGCGGCTGCGTCTGCAGCTGCGGGTATTCAGATTCGCAATTATCGCACCGTTGAAAATCTGAATGACGCTCTACAAAAATCCGGTCCAATTCAATTTTTTGTCTTTACTTACTTCGTTGCAATGATGGCCTCCGCATTACTTTTTGGACCAAAAGCGGTAATCGCAACAATGATTACTGCCGCATTCTTCTTCCTCCCTGATGGAATTAATTTATTGAATGCAAAGTATGGCGAGGTGATTCTGCTCCGACTTGGGGTTATGACCCTCGCAGCTATTGGGGCTGGACTTATTATCAATCGCGAGAAAAGAGCACGCCAGCGCCTAACTTCTCTAAATAGTCAATTGAATGAGAACATTCTTGAGAAAGAGCGCTATATCAAATTTGCTGGAGAAGCCCAGGAGAATGAGCGCTTACGCATTTCACGCGACCTGCATGATGACTCATTGCAATTATTGGCTACAGCAACCATGAATATCGACCAGGCGATTGAATCCGAAAACCCCGAGAAAATTCGAAATAGCATGCTCCGGGCCAGAGAAACTCTCGCGCTTACATCTGAAACGATCCGACGGTATTGCGAGGAATTGAGACCAATTCTCCTTGAATCGATGGGCCTTATCTCTGCCGTGCAATGGCTGGGCCATGATCTCAAAACTCGGGCACGGATCTCTGTTGAGTTCGAGACTCTTGGCGAGGGCTCGCAGATCGACGCACAGAACGAAATTCACCTCTTCCGCGTAATGCAGGAAGCATTCCACAATATAGAACGTCACTCGCGGGCGACGAGTGTGGAGTTGCTTTGGGAATACCATCCCAACCATCTGGAGATTTCGGTCACCGATAACGGAATCGGTATGTGGAACGTCGGTTCCTCTCCCGCACGCTCACTTGGTATCCAAGGCATGCGCGAACGGATCGAATTGCTAGGTGGGACCATCTCGTTTGAAAGTAGACCCGGCTTCGGAACCAGGATTCTCCTGACAATCCCAACCCTCTGACCGAATCAAGTCCAATCAAGTACTGGTCGGGAATCGCCTTCAGGGATACTTTATAGACCTACCGACGAGGATTGAAAGCTCATTGGCCAATAACTGCGGGTTAGGAGACCGTGATGGGACAGACAAAATGGATAGCCGACAAAGTTTCATCGCTTTTCACTGACGATGTGCCCATTAAATTTGCCGCTTTTGATGGAAGCGCAGCTGGAAACCTGGCTTCCGAAAACATCTTAGAAATCAAATCACCGATTGCGCTCCGCTACATCCTGAGTCATCCTGGCGATCTTGGGCTTGCGCGCGCGTACATAACAAATCACCTAGACGTACGAGGAGATATTCACACAACGCTCATGGCCCTCCGAGATTATGTGAAATCCCCAATGCCAATAGATTCTCTTGCAAAACTTACTCTTGCCGTGGGTCCGATTGCACTAGTAAGACCGGAGTTACCCGTTGAAGAAGCGCCGCCGCGATATCGAAGAGGTCTGCTTCATTCTCTGACGCGGGACAAATCGGCAATCGAGCATCACTACGACGTTTCCAACACCTTCTACTCATACATTTTGGGGCCTACTATGGTCTACTCCTGTGCAGTCTTCAACGACGAAAACAGTTCGCTCGAAGATGCTCAGAAAGAGAAAATCGATCTCATCTGCAGAAAACTAGATCTTAAGCCCGGGATGAAATTACTTGACGTTGGCTGCGGTTGGGGCACCTTGGTTCTACATGCCGCAAAAGAGTACGGCGTCAAGGCAGTCGGAGTGACCTTGAGTAAGAACCAGGTGACACATGCTCGAGAGAGAATTAAGAGGGCGAATTTGGAGGAAAGTATCGACATCCGACTTCAAGATTATCGCGAATTGCACGATACCGATTTTGACGCGATCTCATCAGTCGGCATGAGCGAGCACGTCGGAGATTCCAAGTTGGACGCTTACTTCATGCAGTTGCACGGACGAATTAAAGAGAAAGGTCGTCTGGTCAATCACTGCATCACTCGTCCGCATTCCGAGCTCAAAGCTCGCACGGGAGCTTTCATAGACCGGTATATCTTCCCGGATGGCGAATTGACCGCTCCCAGCCGAGTTACACAAGCGATGCATAATTCTGGATTTGAGCTGAGACACAGCGAGAATTTACGCGAGCATTATGCTAAAACATTGGCCAAGTGGTGCGAAAACCTCACTTCAAATTGGGATGATGCCGTCAAGGAAGTGGGGGAAAATCGAGCCCGCATTTGGAATCTCTATATGCAGATGTGCCGAATTGGATTTGAATCGAACTCCATCCAAGTCCATCAATTCCTTGGAGTCGATAACGATCAATTCGGAAGCAATGATCTCCCACTCCGACTGAAGTTTTAGAATCTAACCAATGAGCCTGAGCCGATCCGATTGCATCCGAGGATCAACTGAAGCGCTCCACGTCGGGTAGTGAATCTCCACTCTCTCCCCTGCAGTCATGGTGACGGCACCAAATTTACGGAGTACTTCAATGCGAGCATTTGCCGAGGCATTATTGACAACGGCAAATATCGATATAACTGTGAGAATAGAAAGTACGGCATCAATAACCATGTTGCGCATGAGCACGATAAGAATATTTTGTGCCCATGATTTTGATCACTATAGAGAGGACTTATTCGATCAATTTGCGTGCCTGGGAGTAGGTTTCCGCGTCGATCTCCCCAGAGGCGAAGCGTCGATCCAGAATCTGCCGCGGAGTATCCGTTTTTTCGGTGACGGGGGCACGATATTGATCTCGACGTGTAATCCACGTAAGAAACCAGATACCTAAACCGATGATGGTTAACCACATCAGTGCCATCAACACGATGCTGCCGCCGTCCATTCCGTAGCCATCTCTGTACCAGTTCATGATGTTGCCCTTTCTCATACGTTTAATACGTCCAGGATAAGCAGGAATGATGTGGAAAGACCCACCAATCCCCGAGAAATGTAAGAGAGAAATCGGCGTGCCTATGTCGAATTTGGCGCTCTATGTGTCTAAATACGTACGTGGGGCCCCTCGAAATAGATGTTCGAGGGGCCCCACTGCGTCGTCACACCGTGTCAATGAGTTGATCCGCAAATAACAATCGACCGACGAAAGCCGATGAGAGTGCGTTTTTTCAGTTTCCTGAAAACTCATTAAGTGCAGTACGACTCGAATCTGCCGTTTTCCCGGCCCCCACGTCGTCGCCGTGTTGGCAATGACTTTCGTCATCCCAGAGTCGTTTCTCGATCCGATTCTCAGTAATTCAGATCGTGATCTAAATCAATGAGACAACTCATTTATAGAACTGTGGAAATAGAAAGTCAATGGAATTTGCGAAAATTGTCTTCGTAAGACTCTCATATATTGAAACATTCAACTCTGGATTGAGACATTTAGCCCATAACTCACACTGGAAAAGGTGTTGTCACTCGTCCCCGGACTCCGGGTTGGGTAATGAAAAGCATACCCGCTTGAGGAAAGTCGGCCACGTTTGTTGATTCACTGGCACTAGTAATGACTAGTTGGTCAAGATTCTTTCCACCGAAGACGCAGGAAGTGATGAGTGGGGTCGGACAGAGAATCTCATCAAGAATCTCGCCTGAATGTCCGTCGATGCAACGAATTCGACTACCTCCCCAGAACGCTACCCAGAGATTGTCTAGTGCATCAACGGACATGCCATCAGCTAGTCCCATCTCTTCAGTGAAGGCGACATGCACACGACGATTTATGATCTCTCGATCCTCTACATCAAAAATATCAATGCGGTTGAGCTGCGTATCGATGTAATACATGAGCCGACCATCGGTGCTCCAACCCATTCCATTACTACAGGTGACATCTCCAAAGAGACGACGGAGGTGCTTTCCATCACTTCGCAATTGGTAAAAGGCAGCCGCATTCACCTCTGCGTCATAGGCCATTGTCCCTAGGAAAAGGTCACCGAAAGGCGAGACCTTTGCATCGTTCCATCGCATCTTCTTAGAAGTTTTGAAACCATCTGCATCTTCTCTAGTGGGAAGGCAGTGCAAAGTTCCGTCCGAATCACGAAGCAATGGTCCATCGGCCACGCCGATTATTTCCCCGCCTGTTTCTCTTGGAATCGCAAAACTCACATCATCTGAAGTCTCATAGTCGGAAATCTCCGAAGTGAGCATGTTGCGGAAACGGACCCTTCTACCAGTTACATCAACCCAGTTAATGATTTCATTCTCCACACCAAATGAATTGGGCCCCTCCCCCAGAATGTTTCGACGCTGGTCGAAAACTTCTACTTTCATCGCCTTATTAATCCTTCCCCTGAGCCACAATGTTCTCCAAGGGCTGGTTTGATGCTAGTCGAATCAGTTGGGACTCGATTAATCGGCGTGCGCGTGGCTCGAAGGCACTCGAATTGCCTCCCACATGCGGAGTAATGAAAACTCCAGCTTCTTTCCAGAGTGGATGATCCGGAGGTAATGGCTCGGGATCGGTGACATCCAAAGCAGCGGTAATCCTTCCGGTGCGTAATTCTGCCAACAGGGCATACGTATCAACGATGGCCCCCCTTGCCACATTGATAAGTAACGCCCCGTCTTTGAGGAGCGCGAATCTTCTACTGTCGAAGAAGCCACGACTCTCTTCGTTGAGAGGCATGATTAATATGACGACATCCAGCGAAGGTAGATATTCGTCGAAATGCTCAATTTTTATTGCCCCGTCCCGACCTGAGCGGGAGAATCCAATAACCTCGACGTCGAAACCTGAAAGATTTCGTGCGATGGTTTTTCCAATTGCGCCAAATCCGACGATTCCGATTTTTCTATCATTAATAGATCGAAACTGAGCAGGATCCCACTTGCCTTGACTCTGCGATATAACAAACCTTGGAAATCCACGCAAGGATGCGATCGCCATTCCCACAGCTAGTTCTGCCGTTGAGTCGTTGTGAATTCCACGTCCGTTGCAGAGTGTGAGTCCGGGCCGCAGATATTCCAATGCATCCTCATAGCCGGCATTTGGCATCTGTAAAACTTTTAGGTTTGGCATGGATTTCACGTACTCGAGTGCGTGACGGCCCTCCATATATGAAGGCACATAGAAAGTGATCTTTGTTAGATCGCCCGTATCCAGAGGAGTGTTTGTTGGAGTGAGCCTTTCAACCCCGTCAGGTACTCTTATGTCATCCCACTGAGTCCAAACGGAATGTTTCACGCGGCCTCCAGTAAATCCTAAACTTTATGTGAAGCAAATATACTCATCTTGACCCAATATGAGCGGAAGTCATCATGGAGAAGTTCACAGTATGGACGAAGGACGATGCTCGCCGTTATATCGCGACCCCAAAATCCACTGATGATAAATATTCACGTGGCGTTCTGGGCGTGATTGCCGGATCAAGGCAATACCCGGGGGCGGCAGTACTTGCGTGTGAAGGGGCAATGCAGACAGGAGTAGGGATGGTTCGTTACTCCGGCCCAAGAATTGCACGGATGCTGGTCCTTCGACAGAGCCCAGAAGTCGTTATCCAATCCGGGCAAGTTCAAGCGTGGTTGATCGGACCAGGAATTGATTTTGAAAAAGTTGGGCGTCGAAGAAGACGATTTATTGAAGACGCAATTGATCAAAAAGTTCCAATGATTCTGGACGCCGGAGCGATTTTCTTGACCTCGAGAATTGCGGCTCCAACACTAATCACGCCTCATTTTCGAGAACTCTCCTCGCTCTTTGCTCTGTCAAATATTGAGGTCGACGCAACTGAAATTCAAGATGCTCCCAAGAAGTGGGCGGTGCGGGCAGCAAGTGAGTTTGGGGTCTGCGTACTTCTCAAAGGCACTCAAACTGTCGTTGCGTCAGTGGATACCGCAATTGAACTTCCATCCGCTCCGGCCTGGTTAGCAACCGCTGGAACCGGCGATGTCCTCAGTGGAATACTTGGCGCTCTGCTTGCGACGCAATCGGATCACGTAAGAAAACTGCCCGAGTTTCTTGCCGGACTTGCCGCCACAGGATCGTGGATTCATTCGGAGGCTGCCCGAAGCGCCTCACAGGGTGGGCCAATTTCCGCCCTTAGTCTCTCGGCGGCCATACCGGATGTGATCGGAAAACTACTCACTCGTCCCTAAAATATGACCGTAAATGTACGAAAATTTCGCGACTATTTAGGTACTTTGGCTCATGGCCCACCGAGTCCTACTCATCAATGATGATGCGTTTGAACTCACAATTCTGGCCGATGCAATGCGATTGCGCGGAAAAAATGTCGTGGGTGAAGCGCACACGCGCGTGGCGGCTCAAAATCTCTTCAGCACTCTAAAGCCTGAAGTTGTTGTTATTGATGCTCTCTTCGATGGGTCTGACGGGATAAATCTGGCAAAGAAAATGCGGAAAGAAAATGAAAGCCTCGGAGTTGTACTCACGACTGCATGCCCCGATCTTCGGCTTCTGGGACTTATTGAGAAAGACCTACCGATTGGGACTCAAGTGGTTCTTAAAAGATCCCTATCTGACCTCAACATACTGTGTGTGGCCGTCCCTGCATCAGTAGAGGCAATCTCACGCAACGAAAGAACTCAGTGGGTTAATCGGTTCATTTCACCAAATGAAAAATCATTTCTTGCCATCGCAGGACTTTTAACGGACATTCAAGCAGAGACACTCCGGCTTGTTGCTTCTGGCATGAGCAACGGAGAGATTGGGAGGAAGCGGTTCGTGAGTGAAAAATCAGTTGAACAAATTGTGGCCCGAATTGCCTCGCAATTGGGAATTGCTCCCGATCGAAGCCGCAACCTGCGTGTGCTACTAACAAATGAATACAATAAGTGGATTGGCTCTCCGCGTCACTAAACGAACGTTATAAAGCTGTAACAAACGATGGTTTACGGATTCTAAGGTTGTTCGGGTATCGTCACGAGTATGGATCTTTCCCTGCTTCGCTCACAGTGGAGTGATGTCCTTAATCTTCTTGAAAAGGACGATCGAATTGCATGGCTTGCCTTTTTTGATGCAAGATTGGCACGACTTGAGAACCATACTCTTTACCTTGACTTCTCCGATAGCAGGAAATTCCCTGGAAATCTCGAGTACGGGCAAATCCGAGATAGCCATCGCTTAGCATTGCAGCAAGCGATAAAAACTACCCTCGGTGTCGATATGGAAGTAGTTGATCGACCGTGAAATATCTTTCGAAATTCTTCCTCATTATCTCTCTGGTCTTTGTTACGCTAGATCCACTGCCCGCTCTGGCATCCACGTCAAGACTCACTCTCTCGGTTCGACAAACACCTAGCGTCGGCGATCCTGTTATTACGCTCTACGGGCAACTCAAACCAGTCAGAAAGTCAGTCAAAATTAGTATCCAAGTGGAACTTTCCAATAAATGGCAGAGGACTCTCTTTGCAACTACAACAACTTCAAAAGGCACCTGGAAAATTGAAGCAGTTGCAACTGCCCTGGACGCGCAAGTGAAGTACCGCGCAATTGCAACTGTCGGAAGTAACAAAACATTTTCGCCTGCTCGCTCCATAAAGATTTCGCAAATTCCCGAGATGAGTAACTACGATCCGTCCTCACTTATCCTGGAGAACGGTCCAGGAGGGCGCATCCACGGCATGGACATCAGCCGCTGGCAACATCCCGGGGGCGCATCCATAGATTTCGAAAAAATGTACGCTGCCGGTGTTCGATTTGTCATGATTAAAGCCGCAGATTCTCATGATATCGCCGACGCGGAGGCGTTGAAATACTTGATCATGGATCGAAATGCAGCGCAGGCTGTCGGCATTTACACCGGTTTTTACTATTACGCCTACCTTCCAGATTCAATTGATGAAGCAGTAATCATTCAGGACGCACAGGCGCAAGCACAAAAAGCCATCTGGCGATTGGCCAGTCTTGGAGGCTATACCGAACGAGATCTCGCATTTGCCCTAGACCTCGAGAACAATTGTGTAAGAACCTCAGCCACTGGTTCCTGCGCGAAGTACGCCACCAGGAGTGCAGTCACGCTCTGGGCAAAGACATGGCTCGAGATAGTTGAGTCGAAAACGAATCGGAAGCCCATTATTTATTCATATCCACAATTTCTCGAAAATGCCATGGTAAGGGATGCAAGTTTTTCCGACTATCCGCTGTGGATCGCCCACTATTCACTCAATCCCTTTGACCCACTGTCGCAGCCTGGATTGAAGACGGCAGGATGTTTTGTCACTCCTTGGACTACGGCGAATTGCTCATCACTCTGGGTGGTGTGGCAGTACACATCCTGTGGAATTGCAAAGAAGTATGGAGTGCCTGGAACCCGGGTAGATTTAAATGTATTCCGAGGAACGCCGTCAACCTTCCTCGATCTTGCAAAGGGCACGTGGATCCCAGAGAGCGCAGACCTCATGCCGATCCTTGAACCAACACAAATGGTTGTTACTTCCCCAGTGGTGTCCAAGGCAAATAAACCGATTATCTTTTCCATCGATGTGAATCGTCCAACCGGCCTTCCGGTTGTAACAGGAACTGTGAAATTCGTGGCTGACAAAATTGCTCCTCCGCTTGTTGGTTTCACGCAGAGCGCAGTTCGTTCATCAAGTGGTCGTTGGACATTAACATTGAAGTCGGTGCCCGCTGGGCTTTGGAGCGGACGAGTTATTTATAGCGACCTTTCTGGTACACATGCAATGAGTACGGAGGCAGTCGCGTTAGAAGTTAATCCAGGACCCACTCCATCGCCAACACCATCGGCGACCGCCAGCCCTACTCCCAGCCCTACTCCCAGCCCTACGGCAAAGCCGAAACCAACTCCAACGAAAAGACCCATCATTGATTACTGCCGGAATCAGGTTAGGAATTAGCCTGCGTTTCTAGTAATTCGACAGTTGCCTGGCGCTCTCGTCGATATATCTCACGATATCGTTCGACTGACTGAACTCGCTCAATCCGATTCCATCCAAGAATCGGAGCGATAATTTTTGAGATCTCATCAAGAAGTTCGACGCCATTCTCGCGGGATTCGAAAGAAATTCGAGTTCGCCTGGAGACGACATCATCAACCGATCGAGCGCCTTCGTGGCTCGCAGCATAATGAATTTCAGCACGTAAATATGGAAGATCGTTTGCAAGTGGTTCGGCCAGAGAAGAATCCTCGGTTATGAGATCCAGAATCTCACTCATGAGCGATCCATACCGATCGAGGAGATGAAGTACCTGGCTTTCCGCCAAACCAGTCTCGGAAGAAAGAAGGGATATCTGCTGCACCAACGCGCTGTAGCCATCAGCGCCGACGATAGGTAATTTTGATGTAATCGAACTTGAGACTTCCTCGGTCAACTCCTTGGCCGCGAGGTCAATAACATCCTCTGCCATCACGCGGTAAGTCGTGTACTTTCCGCCGGCAATACTGACAAACCCTGGAGCAGGCCGATCGACTGTATGCTCTCGAGATAATTTCGTCGTGAGGGCATCGGCCTTCTTGGAAACCAGCGGGCGCAGTCCGGCGTACACACCAATAATGTCTTCAAAACGGATTACTGGCTCGAGGATTCTATTTGCCTGGGCAAGTATGTAATCGACATCTTCGCGGCTTGCCAGTGGTTCGTTGCGATCTCCCGTGTACTCGGTATCGGTCGTACCAACAATCCACTTATCTTCCCAAGGGATAACAAAGAGTACCGAGACTGGTGTCTTTAAAATGATTCCAGCTTCAGAATTAATTGCGGATCCTGGTAGAACAATGTGGGTTCCTTTACTCATCCTGACTTCATACCCAGGTAGTAACCCGAATTTCGCGTGCAAATCATCACTCCAAACGCCTGCGCACATTACCGTGACACCTGCTTGAACTTCAATGAGTTGATCATTTTCAAGATTTCGAACGACTGCGCCAGTTACTTGTTGGCCCTCACGGATGAGCGATTCACAGGCGACGCCCGTCGCGATTACCGCTCCATGTCTGGCTGCGGTGCGCGCCACCATCATTGTGTACCTGGCATCGTCGACTTGGGCATCAAAATATTTGATTGCCCCCGTGACAATATCTTGACGGAGCGAAGGAGCAATCTGGGCGATATTTTTCTGACTTAGGTGTTTGTGCCATGGAAGTGCTCTTTGGAATCCACGAAGAACGTCATAAAGTGCAAGACCTGCGCCGACGTACGTCCGATCCTTCAGCTTTTCGTGGAGTGGATAAAGAAATGCAACCGGCTTTACCAGATGCGGTGCCAGCAACGTGACCATAGATTCTCGTTCTTGCAACGCTTCGCGCACTAGACGAAAGTCATACTGCTCTAGATACCGCAATCCGCCATGAATAAGTTTGCTTGATCTACTTGATGTACCAGAGGCGAGGTCATGCGACTCGATAAGTGCCACCCGCAATCCGCGGGACGCAGCATCTAAGGCGGCTCCAACCCCCGTCACGCCACCGCCAATGACCAGGACATCAAATTTCTTGGTTGATAGAGCCTCAAGGGCATCGCGATGCTGATCTGGGTCCAATCGCGAGTCAAACATCCCTGCTCCACATCCGTCGCTACTAGAGTTGAGTCTAATGCACTAAGAAAGAGAGGCGTGCGATGTCTTTGGCTGAGTCTTACATCGGGAGTTTGGACCAAGGCACTAGCAGCACGCGCTTCATGATTTTCGATCGCGCAAGCAATGTGATCGCATCCCACCAAGTGGAGCATCGCCAGATTGTGAATCAGCCAGGGTGGGTCGAACATGACGCGAATGAAATATGGTCTAAAGCACAGGAGGTGATTCGAGAGGCGTTAAAGAAAGCACATCTTGCAGGGTCCGACCTCCTTGGAATTGGCATCACCAACCAGCGTGAAACTGCGCTTATTTGGGACATCACTACCGGTAAACCATTGGCAAACGCGATCGTGTGGCAGGACACTAGGACTCAAGAATCACTCGCGGAACTTCCGCCCTCGACGAGTGAATTGATCCGCGAGCGGACTGGATTACCCGCCGCTTCCTACTTTTCGGCGAGTAAGTTTCGCTGGCTAATCGACAATAGTAAGCCAGTAAAAGATGCGATCAAGGACGGCCACGCGCGAGCAGGCACCATTGACTCGTGGTTACTCTGGAATTTAACTGGCGGAATCAATAGCGGAGTTCATGCAACCGATGTGACCAACGCAAGTAGGACACTTCTCATGAATCTCAAGACTCTTGATTGGGACCAGGAATTACTAGACATTTTCGGTATCCCGCGGATCCTTTTGCCAGACATTCATTCTTCATCGGAAAAATATGGCGATACAGATCCATCTGGGCCTTTTGGCGCCGCAATACCCATAGCGGGAATTTTGGGTGATCAGCAATCCGCCCTCGTTGGTCAGGCCTGCTTCAACCGCGGTGAATCGAAGACAACGTATGGGACGGGCAATTTTGCTCTTTTCAACACAGGTACGGAAATTGTGAGATCCAATTCGGGGCTGCTTACCACCGTGGCGTTCAAATTGGGAAATGCGCCGGTACATTACGCGCTTGAAGGTTCGGTAGCAGTGACGGGTGCAGCGGTTCAATGGTTACGCGATCAAATCGGCCTGATTGAGAAGGCGAGTGATATTGAAACATTAGCCGCCAGCGTTCCAGATACTGGAGATGTCTATTTCGTGCCTGCATTCTCCGGGCTATTTGCGCCGTACTGGCACAGCAATGCCAGGGGCATGATTATCGGACTTACTCTTGCAACAACAAAGGCCCATATTGCGCGTGCCGCCCTTGAATCAATTTGCTATCAAACCAAAGAGATTCTGGATGCGATGATTGTCGACAGTGGGGTACCTATGCAGGAGATGAAAGTTGATGGTGGCATTACCGCCAATGAACTTTGCATGCAATTACAGGCGAACATCATGGGTATAAGCGTTATAAGGTCAGAAATTCGCGAAACCACTGCATTGGGCGCTGCATATAGTGCTGGATTAGCCCTTGGATTTTGGAAGAGTACCGAAGAGATTCGCTCGCAGACCAAAACATCTAAAACCTGGGACCCTCAAGGTTCGCATGAGGTGCGAACGCAAGGTTATGCGCGATGGAAAAATGCAGTTGAACGAACTTTTAATTGGGCGCAATAATTATTCGACAGGCAGCACGCTGAGGACTTCTACTCCCCCAATGTCAGAGAGAATATTGAGCAGATCTGTTGGATCACTTCCAGGAATCGCCACTGTTATATCGTCATAGCCGCGTCCTTCTTCACTTTTCATGACAACGAGACCACGAATATCCCCGCCCGCAAACCCTATTGCGGACGCAACCGCGCCGAGAGACCCCGGACGGTCAGGAAGTGAAACATGAAGTCGAAAAATTGCCATGTCTGAGCCTATCCTGAGTGCGTCAAAACAGTGCTCACGACATTGGCTCACGATCACTGGGAGGGCATTGACCCTAGAGTTACTTTAAATATTTTTGATGTTCCGGTTGGAAGGTCTACCGTAACCGAAATCGTAGTCCCCGGTGCAAAGGAAAGAATTCTTGCAATGGCGGAGGTATTGTCCGCGACTCTTAGCCCGTTGATTGAACGAATGATCGCTCCCGTTGGAATACCTGCCTTCGCTGCGCCCCCACCTGGAGTAATTGCGCTAATCAGCGCACCAATCCCCTGGTAGGTGGAATCAAAAGAAACGCCAATGAGTGGCCGTGTGGATGCACCCGTCGTTATAAGTTCATTGGCAATTCTCTTTGCTTCATTTATCGGAATGGAAAAGCCCAAACCGATACTTCCACTCGTACCACCCGATGAGAGCGTGGCGATCGCTGAATTTACGCCAACCATGCGACCCTGAGCATCTAGTAGAGCACCACCAGAATTTCCAGGATTGATTGCAGCATCCGTCTGAATCGCGTCAATGTACGTCTCAGATCCAGCCTCTCCCGTGATAATAGATCGATTGAGTGCGGAAATAATTCCACTCGTCACGGTACTTGCTAGCCCTAATGGCGAACCGATTGCAACGACAGGATCCCCGATACTCAACTTTGAAGAGTCACCAAAGGCAATCACGGGAAGATTTCCCACATTCACCTTGAGTACGGCGAGGTCATAAATCGGATCTTGCCCCACGATGCTTGCAGCGGTGGTGTCACCATTGTTGAACTCCACATTAATGCGTCCACCAGCCGTGACCCCATCCACTACGTGATTGTTCGTCAAAATATAGCTAAAGGTCGCACTCGTGCGAATAACGGAGCCAGATCCGGTCCCATCCCCAGTAGCAGTGCTTACATAAATTGAAACCACACTTGGAGTAGTAGCTGCCGCCACAGCTTTTACACTGAAATTGCCCGTGCCCAAGTCGACTGCAGTACGAGTCTTCGCGCAATTGCCATCTGCGGAGTAGTACATCGCCGCTGTCCTATTATCGACGCACGCTTTGATCGCGGGCGACGATGGAGTTACAGCTGACGCTACGCCGCCGGCAATCGTGACTCCCAGAAGGAAGCCAATACCTACTTTCATTCCACTTGATCGGCCAATAGTATTTTTCAGATTCTTCAGCATCGCAGGCATCATTCTTGACCTTTCAGAAAAGTTCTATGTAGGGCAGATTAGCCAATCAGAAGGAAACCCGACCAAGAAATGGCTGATAGTTCTATGAGAGTCTACTAAATCCGACCCTGACCGAAATGAGTTGGCAATGACTATGCCTGAACTATCCAATCCCCCTCTATTGCCACGTTGACCTTTGGCACTGGAGAAGGTGCTGGACCACTTAGGACTTTTGCATTGTCAAATGGATCATACATAGTTCCATGGCACGGACAGATGAGTAATTCATCGGCAGGCGAATAACTGACTATGCACCCTTGGTGAGTGCAAATTTGCGAATATGCGAAGACTCCATTGGTCGTACGGAAAAGAATGGAAGGATTTCCGCTCATCGATACAAACTCGTGAGTCTGACCGACTGCGAGTTTGCTCAACTCAATGATGCGATTGGGGTCCGCCTTCGAACCTGTCTTTGATACTGCACTACTTCTAGAGAAAAAATGCACAGCGCCGGCCGCAACAACTGCAAGCGCGCCAACAACGCCCACCCGCATAACTCCACGTCTATCGAGAGAGAGATCTACTCTCCGACGCCTGCCCACAAGAGTGAGAAAATAGGCGAGCCATAGAACTGCATAAGCGCTATCGCTTCCCAAGAAGTAAGGCTTTACGTGCCAGGTGGCCGCAATCCACAATCCAAGGGACATGGAAAAGCCCGCAAAGGCGGCGAGCGTGGGAGCGACCCAGCAGAGTGTGGCCAGACCGATGGCAAATTCGATGACCATAACTGAGACCCCCACCAAAGTGGCATGCTCAATTAGCCCTCTGAAAATGAATCCAAGTGGGGAGGTTGTTGCATAACCAGCGAGTTGCCGACCGATGTACGTGGCGCCGGTACTCCGCAGGAAACCTGGATCAGTTGCCTTCTCCCATCCGGCATATATCCACGTGACGCCTAGCCAGAGGCGAATAAGGCGGATTCCCGGACTTTGATTGCGCCACGAAGCTCGCATTGCACGAACACTCGATTGGAGCATTGACGAAGCGTAGAGGCTAACTAAGGAAATGGCTCCCTGACTTGGACTCGAACCAAGAACCTGCCGGTTAACAGCCGGCTGCTCTGCCAATTGAGCTATCAGGGACTACTTCAATTAATCGGATAGGCAGTCGCAAACTCTAGCGCACCCGTGCGAGTCCGCTAAATTTGCGACAAATCTCCCCATTTTCGCCTGTTGCTCCGCATTTTTACGGCGAATATTAGAGGTCGCCGATCGCCAAATCGTGCTGGGATCGACGCGCTGCCTCAAGGCCAACAAGTTCGGTGAAGAGTTCGGTGTATTGAGCCTCGTGAGTGAGTGGGTTGAGCCGCTGCAGAGTGGACTTTAATTCGGCTATTTTCCGGCTCATTGCCACCTCCCGGAGTCTGGCGACAATGCTCTCCACATATCTTTGAGAAATCTCGCCATCCGTTCTAATTGGCTCCACCGATAATTCCGCAATCAATGCCTTCATGTACAAATCTTCCACCTGGTCGAGCCGCAGATCCGAATCCCCGTGGAGATCAATAACTTCCTTTAGCTGTCGATAGTAAGGGTGAGTGAATGCATCCTTCTCAATTTCACTCCAACCTTTCACACCTTTCATGAGGTCGGGCATTTGTAGACGCGCCTTCAATACTTCCCGCTCCAACGCCAATCGAGGTTCGCCTGGATTGGGTCGCCAATTCATATCCCCCGCTGGCGCAGCAGATTCCTTAGCGGGCGCCGGTACTCCCCGACCCACTGCGGCACTCACGGTTTCCACTTCGATCCCCAGCCAGCCCGCGAGCAATCGAATGTATTCGGGTCGTAAGGATCTATCGCGGATCTGTCCAATCAGCGGAGCGGCTGCATTGAGGGCATTAACGCGACCTTCGGCAGACTCTAAGTTGTGTTGCTTGAGTTCAGTTCGTATGGCAAATTCAAAGAGCGGAACTCTCCGGGCAATGAGATCACGAAGTGCAAGATCCCCTTTCTGCTGTCGCAGTTCGCAAGGGTCGAGTCCACCTGGTTCGACCGCAACAAAAGTTTGAGTAACAAATTTCTGGTCGTCATTGAACGCTCGCAGCGCAGCTTTCTGTCCAGCAGCATCTCCATCAAAGGTAAAAATAACTTCGCCACGAAAGGCGTCATCATCCATAAGTAACCGTCTCAAGATTCGGATGTGATCTGCTCCAAATGCTGTGCCACAGGTTGCAATTGCGGTTGGAATTCCAGCAAGATGTGCCGCCATGACATCGGTGTACCCCTCGACAATTACTACTTGTCTTTTCTTTGCAATCTCTTTCTTCGCCTTATCCAAACCGTAGAGAACCTGACTCTTCTTGTAGATAGGAGTCTCGGGGGTATTGAGATATTTGGGGCCATTATCGACCTCATCACTGGCCAGCTTGCGAGCGCCAAAACCAACTACATCCCCTGAAATATCGCGGATGGGCCACATAAGCCGATTGCGGAAACGATCAATCGGACCGCGCTGACCCATTTTCGAAAGGCCCGCCGCCTCAAGCTCATCAACTGAGAAGCCTGCCCCGCGCAGATACTTAGTGAGTGCATCCCAATCATCTGGCGCATATCCGACTTCAAAGATGGCACAGGCGTCCTGATCAAAACCTCTCTTCGTGAGAAGGTCGCGTCCGAACTGGGCTTGTGGTGATTCATTTAATTGCTGTTGGTAAAACTTTGCCGCGGCGGCGTTGGCGGCAATAAGCCGCGAGCGCTGCCCCGCGGGCGCACTCTTCGCGCCGGCACCTTCTTCGTAACGAAGCGCATATCCGATTCGATCGGCCAATCGCTCCACTGTCTCGGTAAAGGAGAGATGATCCATTTTCATGACAAAAGCGATTACATCGCCCCCCACTTGGCAACCAAAACAGTGAAAATATCCCTTGCTGGGAGTGACATGGAAAGAGGGCGATTTCTCATCATGGAAGGGGCAGAGACCCTTTTTCTGGCCCCCACCAGCATTCTTTAATTGGACGTAATCCCCAACAATTTCATCAATGGGCGCGCGATCGCGGATGTATGCAACGTCTTCATCCTTGATCCGTCCACTCATGCCTATGAGTCTATCTGCGAGGAGAGACGGGCAAGGAGGGTGTACGCGCCTGGATCCGTAAGGGATGCAACCTGATCCACAATAACTCGCAGGCGCTCATCGTCATTTCCGGCTCTTTCCCAATCGGCCAAAAATATAGAGTCAAGACTAGCTGGTGCGCTGGCTAACAGCATTTCCACGAGGTCAGAAATGACTGCCCTCTGCTTTGCGTAACGCTCCTGCGCAATTGGTGTTCCAATGAGGTAAAGTCCCGCAACCGATTTAAGTAAACCTACTTCGACTATCTGATCACGTGGAACCTCTAGGTTCGCGTTGTATCGAACCAAAGCGCTTGTCCCATGAATCTGGCGCGTTTCAAGTTCGGCCGCTAAGACAAAGCGTCCAATTAATTGGCTGGTTAAATCCTTAATGCGCGCAAGTCCCGAATGAGTGCCATCAAAAAAAGTTGGCCAACAGGATAATTTCTGCAAGCGGTGCAGTGCGGCTTCAAATTCTGCTTCACTCGCATTTCCACCATACTCATGGATCATCACTTCAAACAGGAGGTGAAGGTCGTCATCGAAGTCAGCAACACGGACTTGGCCTGCAACTAAAGCATCTTCAAGGTCATGAACGGAGTATGAGACATCGTCTGACCAATCCATGATCTGTGCCTCGATGCAACGTTGAATACCAGGGGTTCCTTCGCGCATCCAATTGAATATCTCTAAGTCCTCTCTGTAGACCCCGTATTTTGGCGAGTCTGCTCCGCGGGGCCAGGGATATTTAGTGACGGCGTCGAGTGAGGCGCGGGTGAGATTGACGCCAACAGAATTCCCAACTAAATCCAAACTCTTTGCTTCCAGGCGAGTAAGCAAACGGAAACTCTGGGCATTTCCTTCAAAACCACCTGCACTCTCGGCGATATGCGCAAGTGCGGCCTCACCATTGTGCCCGAAAGGTGGATGACCCAAGTCGTGGGCGAGACAAGCCGTATCGAGTAGATCAGGATCTGCTCCAAGAGAGTCGCCTAATTCGCGACCAATCTGCGCAACTTCCAACGAATGCGAAAGTCGAGTCCGTTGAAAATCATTTTCCCAAGGAACAGCTACCTGCGTCTTCGCGCCTAGTCTGCGAAGGGATGCTGAGTGAATGACTCGTGCTCGATCACGCATGAACTCGGTGCGTCCGGACCGCTTAGCAGGCTCGGAAATAAAGCGCTCAAGGTCATGACCACTGTAGGCACTCATAGTGGCAACTCTATTACCGACTCAGGTGATCGCTCAGGTGAATCCCTCGTCGGCCAAGGGTGACGTAGGCAAGATAAGCCCCAGTTTCGCGAATGAGATAGTGAAGATCGGAATTTGCCAGGGAATTCGCTCCGGTGCGCACGGGCGAACAACTTGGTTTTGCTCCAAGATCGCTCGCCATCGTCATGGCTCTTAAACAATGGTACGGGTCAGTCACAATGATGACGGTCTGAATTTTCTGCATTTTCATTTCGGCAATATAGGCATGAGTACTGACCAACGTGTCCCTGCCTTTTCCAATTGCGACAATTGAATTTTCGGGAACGCCATGATTTTCGAGCCAGAACTTAGCCGACTCTGCTTCGGTCGTGCGATCTCCAGGAGCCCCTCCCCCCACAGTAATGATTGACGGCGCAAGGCCAAGGCGATAAATCCTTCTTGCTTCAACGAGCCGCGCAAGCAGCGCACCGCTGGGTCTACCGTCAAATTGAGCTGCGCCAAGCACAACAATTACCTCTGCTTTTCGAGTTTTCGGATTGTGGGCAGATACCCACACCTTCCCAAGCGCAAAAAGTGGGATTACTAATGCAAGAAGAATGAGGGCGCTCAACACCCTGCGAATTAGTCGAAATCCAAACATGTCATCCTCCCGAAAACGCGTCTTCGAGTTCAATATGAACTAACTCATCGGGATCATTGAGCCAACCATCTGGAAGTGTTACGGGTCGGCCGTGACTCGTGCGCCCACGAGGCAGATTGCCAATATCAACTGGGTAAGGCTGATCAGTAAGTTGATGAAGGAGTGAACGCAGCTCCTCCAGTGAGGAGACCATTCCGAACTGACGGCGCAGATCACTTGGAACTCTAAAGCCCTTTAAGTACCAAGCCATGTGTTTGCGCAAATCGCGGCAACCCCGCTCTTCTGATTGGAAGTATTCAACGATCAATTCTGCGTGGCGGTACATCACCACTCGTACTTCAAAGAGCGTAGGCAGGTGACGATCTTCTTCTCCGTTAAAAGCATTGACGAGATCACGAAATAGCCACGGACGGCCCAAACACCCCCGACCGACAACAACTCCTGCACAACCCGTCTGCTCCATCATTGCGATTCCGTCTGCTCCACTCCAAATATCGCCATTGCCGAGTACAGGAACTCCAGTTGGCTTGAGGTGTTCGACCAACCGGCTAATTGCACTCCAATCAGATTTACCTTCATACATCTGCTCGGCAGTTCTTGCATGAAGGGCAACCCAATTCACTCCAAGATCAGCGGCAGACTTAGCAGCCTCCAAATATGTTTGGTGGTCAGTATCAATACCAATTCGCATCTTGACCGTGACCGGTATACCGAAGGGAGTCGCTGCCTCAACTGCAGCTCCGACAATCGCGGAGAAGAGTCTGCGCTTGTATGGAAGTGCAGCTCCACCACCCTTTCGAGTTACTTTTGGGACAGGGCAACCGAAATTCATATCGATATGATCAGCCAAATCTTCTTTGCCAATCATTGTTACGGCAGCCCTCATCACATTGGGATCCACGCTATAGAGTTGGACCGACCGAGGCCATTCATCTTTGCCCGGGGCGATCATTCTGAGGGTTTCTGGCCGTCTTTCAATGAGTGCACGCGCTGTCACCATTTCAGAAACAAAAAGCCCGGCCCCCTGTTCGCGACAGAGTGTTCTAAAAGGCGCGTTTGTTATTCCAGCCATTGGCGCTAAAACTACTGGCGGATTTATTTCATAATCCCCGCTAGATAGTCTAAGCGTGAGAGGGGTTATGCCCCCAGAAGTCGTGGTGCTAGCCATGCCTCTACCTGATCAAGTGAAATACGCTCCTGAGCCATCGTGTCCCGATGGCGAATTGTCACTGCTTGATCATCAAGGGTTTCAAAGTCAATAGTGATGCAAAACGGTGTCCCGATTTCATCTTGTCGACGATAACGACGGCCAATCGCTCCGGCATCATCAAAATCGATATTCCAGTTTTTCCGCAATTGAGCTGCAAGATCTCGCGCTTTTGGCGAGAGATCTGCATTGCGCGACAAAGGAAGTACCGCGACTTTGACTGGCGCGAGCCGGTAGTCGATCTTGAGAACAGAGCGCTTCTCCATTTCACCCTTTGCATTAGGTGCTTCATCCTCTGTGAACGCGTCCATTAAGAATGTAAGAGTTGCTCTGTCTACTCCCAAGGCAGGTTCGATGACAAATGGGGTCCATCGCTCATTCTTCTCCTGATCAAACCACGAGAGATCTTTCCCTGAACTTGCAGAATGAGCTTTTAAGTCAAAATCTGTGCGGTTGGCAATACCCTCGAGTTCGCCCCATTCGGTACCGGCAAATTCAAATTTGTATTCGATGTCAACGGTCCGTTTGGAATAGTGTGACAATTTTTCTTTCGGGTGTTCGTAGAGCCTGAGTCGATCAGGATTTATTCCAAGATCTTTGTGCCATGCATAACGCGTGTCCAACCAGTATTGGTACCAATCCTCATCAGTGCCTGGCACAACAAAGAATTCCATTTCCATCTGCTCAAACTCACGGGTGCGGAAAATGAAATTGCCTGGAGTAATCTCGTTGCGGAAAGACTTTCCGATCTGACCAATACCAAATGGCGGTTTCTTCCGTGAAGTCGTTGCAACGTTGTCAAAGTTTATAAAAATGCCCTGAGCCGTTTCTGGTCGCAAGTACGCAAGCCCGGACTCGTCTTCAACTGGACCAAGGTAAGTTTTTAGAAGTCCCGAGAATTGTTTAGGCTCGGTAAATTGGCCCTTGTTGCCACATGCAGGGCAATTGATTTCGGCTAGAGATTGCGGCGCACGCTTGTTCTTGGCCTCGAATGCTTCTTCAAGATGATCAGCTCGATAGCGCTTATGACAAACAGTGCATTCGGTGAGCGGATCCGAGAAAGTCGCGACATGTCCCGATGCCTCCCACACTTCCTTCGCCAAGATCACTGAAGAATCCAGTCCGACCACATCGTCGCGTCCGGTCACCATGGACTTCCACCACTGGCGCTTCACATTGTTCTTGAGCTCTACTCCGAGGGGGCCGTAATCCCAGGCCGCTCGTAGGCCGCCATAGATCTCGCTGGAGGGATACACAAAACCCCGGCGCTTGGCCAGGCTCACTATTGTTTCTAAGCGATCGGCCATGGCGATCTCCATTCCGGCTGGCTGTCGGCGGTAAGCAACCGATGTAGTTGCATCCTGTGGTCGAACTTTACTTCCTAACCCCGACCCCGCCGTGCATCGGCTCCCGTCCGGCGTATATTTGGGAATGACAATCATTTTCATTTCCGATATCCTCATCCCATGAATATTGCAATTGCCCTGGCCGCAGTTACCGCGCTTGCGACAGCATTGGGAGGCTTCCTTGCACTTCGCTCGCGCGATCGCCTTCATCTCACCCTGGGCTTCGCCGCTGGTCTCCTCCTGGGCCTTGTCGCCTTTGACCTCATGCCCGAGGTTTTTTCCATTAATACCGACACTTTTGGAAACGTTCCAGTGGTCTCGATTGCCTTTGTAGTGGGTTTTTTAGCACTTCACTTTACTGAGCAACTCTTTGGCTCTCACGAACCACTTGAGTCCGAGTATGGTCATGACCACCAGCACAGCGCCAATATCGCCGGAACCTTGGGCGCATTTGCGATGGGCGGCCACGTCTTCCTGGACGGCATCGCCCTTGGCTTCGCATTTCATATTGGAAATCCGTTGGGTTATGCGGTCTTTATCGCGATCCTGGCACACGCCTTTAGCGATGGGTTAAATACCGTCTCCTTTCTCATCAAAGGTGGCCGCTGGAGTCGAAAAGCAACCTATCTACTGAGCGTAGACGCGATCATGAGAATTGCAGGGGCGGCCTTGGGTAGCTATATCACCATCAGTCTCCCCTTTCTCGGTATCTACCTGGCACTTTTCTCGGGGTTCGTGATCTATCTTGCGACATCCCACATCCTGCCCGAGGCCCACTCTCGGCATCCCTCCCGATTGACCATGCTCGCCACGGTGCTTGGTGTCCTCATTATGTGGGCGGTTGTTGGCGTTATAGGCCGCGCATGAGCAAGTCATCAGCACGAGTAGTTGCCACTTTGCAGGGTGCGGGTGGTTTTGCAAGCGCCCAAGAGGTTCACCAGTTGATGAACCGACAGGGTGAACGGATCGGCCTGACCACGATTTATAGGGCACTGCAACATCTGCTCGATGAGAAGGTGGTGGATATCCTTCTCAGAGAAGGAGGGGAGGCAATCTATCGTCTCTGCGGTGAAGAGCACCATCACCACTTAGTCTGTAAAAATTGTGGGCGCACTATAGAAATATCCGATAGCGCAATCGAAAAATGGGCAATCCAAGTTGCCCGCGAACATGGATTTCGCGACACGACACATACCGTTGAACTTTTTGGAATCTGTTCAACGTGTTGAATCATCCCGAATATGTAATTCCAAAGAATTAATTATTCGTGGTGATTATTTGATCTTCTGAACTTGTCCTCGCATGATTGCTGCAGCGAGGGCTTGATCTGGTCGAGGGTCAAAGATTTCTACTTGAAGATCTTGACCTTTGATTCCTAGATAGACGTTCTTAGGATCGCGTGCATCGTAATAGACAGCATTACCATCCACGTTGACGAACCCAACCCCATTTGGAAGCGAGCCCGCTTTCTGTGTCACAGCGAAAGCATTCGCTGAAACAAATGTTCCGACCTCACGGTAGGAAACCTGTGCATCATTTGCGGAAGTTCCCGCAGGGATATAACGCAGTGAAATACTGGTTAATACGGCTGCATTTAGTACGTACATGGCACCTTTTTCGGGACCAACCCAATAAACATTGAGATGATTAGAACGGACAACATCCCGGAGTTGCTGAGCATCCACCGCTTTACCGCCATGAAGGATGAGAAGGACTTCTTCGGATGCACTGCGCTTGGCATTAAAATAATATTCGGCACCAAAACTAATCGTGGAAAAGAGCAGGGCAATAACGACATAAGGTACAAGGCGACGAAATCTCGCCTTCTTCACGGGTTCGTATATCCCCGTGACTTCCCTTATGCCGCTATCGAGCATTGGGCTCTCCCCTGACTTAAACTTGATGACGCATTCCCCTCTTCCTTAGTTTCTTTTCTCTCGGACAGGGTTAGCTAGTAGGAGTAGTCGATTCTCCACGGTAATCGAACTCGCCTACCCAGGTCGGCGAAGTAAAGGATGAGCGTCAACGGTGAACCGGCTGAATGCATCGCCTTGTTTGTGGACAAGTCGAACAAGCCAATTCGCCAACGTGTGACAGGCCTATCAGATCCATCACATATCATGCTCAGAGGATACCAAAGTGAATAAAAGGTTTACCAGGCGCAGAGCCAACCTAATGGTCAATTATGACAGAGCGTTACCATAACTTTACAAATAGTAAAGATTTACATGACTTATTACGATATTTTTTGAAGAAGCTTAGGGGTTCTCGCTGCTATCAAGGCAAGACCGGAGTTTGGGTCAAAGATCTCAATCTGAGAATCAGTTCCACTTACCCCCACATAAACGCTATTTGGATTGAGCGTGGCGTAGTACACGGCGTTTCCATCTTCATTGATGAAACCCACGGAATTCGGCCTTTTTGCGTTGCTCAAAGTGGCCGAGTACGCGTCCTTCGTCTCATAAGTACCGATGACGCGATAACTGGCAGAAGTATCATCTAAGCCGGTGCCATTTGGAAGATAGCGCACGTAATTCTGCGCGATGCTCACCGAATCGAGTGCGTAGAGTGCGCCTTCTTGCGGACCCAGCCAATAAACAACGAGACCCTCGCCTGCGACAACTTCTCGGAGTTGGGCTTCACTCAAGGCAACTTTGCCGCTTGTTGCCAGCAGGGCAAATTTCAAATCCAAATGTGGAGGATCCAGATAACTAAAAATTCCAAAGGTGAGTGAGGAAGAAAGAATCGCCGTAATCACAATGGGGACGAACCGGCGGAAACCTCTCGCATTGGTTGAAGTTTGGGGTGGCGGGCTATCGGATTGCTCAACGTAAAAGACGTCGGCCTCGTCGACCTTATTCGCGTTTCTTTCGACTTTCATCCATGCCCTTTCGAATTCTAGTCCGCGTTAAGGATAACGGCTTTTGAAGTAGTGCGGTGCGGCTAGGCACTTCCGAAGCGGCGATTTCGACGGCCATATTCCTCAACGGCCCTCCAGAGTGCTCGCC
Organism: Candidatus Nanopelagicaceae bacterium; assembly: GCA_041659345.1. Classification (GTDB taxonomy): domain Bacteria; phylum Actinomycetota; class Actinomycetes; order Nanopelagicales; family Nanopelagicaceae; genus QYPT01. The sequence continues at coordinate 32,783 of JBAZYI010000009.1, forward strand.
TATCCACATCGGGCCACAAGGTATCCATGAAAATCATTTCGGCATAGACAGACTGCCACGGAAGAAAGTTGCTGGTGCGCATTTCCCCAGAAAAACGGAGGAAGAGGTCTACGTCGCGCATTGCTGGTTCATCCAAGTAACTCTTAAAGACTTTCTCATCAATTGAATCAAGGTCGATCTTTCTCGCTACAACGTCGCGAGCCATTGCTGTCGCCGCATCTACTATTTCGGCGCGGCCGCCATAATTCACGCACATATTCAAAGTCAGGACTTCATTATCAGCCGTGAGTTGTTCTGCTGCTTCTAACTCTTTAATGACACTTTTCCAAAGCTTCTTTGGCCTTCCTACCCAGCGAACTCGGACTCCGAGTTCGTTCATCTCATCTCTTCGGCGGCGGATAACGTCCCGGTTGAAACCCATGAGGAATTTCACTTCTTCCGGGGATCGCCTCCAATTCTCCGTGGAGAACGCAAAGGCACTTATTTCTCTTATTCCGATTTCTATTGCACCTTCGACCACATCAAAGAGTGCTGCTTCACCTGCTTCATGTCCCGCGGTGCGGGGAAGACCTCGAGCAGTAGCCCACCTCCCATTTCCGTCCATGACAATTGCAACATGTGCGGGAATTATTCCTGGAGGAAAGGTCGGCGCATTCACACCTGACCTGTGAGCCTTTGGCTTCTTTATCATGCGCGCTCAACCATGGGCAAGCTGCGCAGTCCTCGCTCTAAGTGCCATTGAAGATAAGCTGCTATCAAACCGCTTGCCTCCCTTCTGTTTCTTCCCTCGCTTGAATCAGCGATTACCCAATTGCCTATCAATAACGCGGACATTAATTCTAAAGTCTCAACCGCAGGAGTGGCGCAGGCAGAAGGGCGACAATCAGCACATACACTCCCACCTCCTACGAGGGAGAAATAGCGGTGTGGTCCGGCTTTTTCGCAACGCGAACAAATGGTCATGGAAGGTGCGTAGCCACCGATCGCTAAGGACCTAAGTAAAAAGGCATCGAGGATAAGAGAAGGGTCGTGGCTATTATCAGTAAGCGCTTTCAATCCCCCGACGACGAGTAGATACTCTTGAAGCGCAGGCTCGTGCTCTTGTGACGTGAACCTTTCTGCCGTCTCCAATATCGCAGATGCGATTGTCCAGCGCTGATAATCCCGCGAAACCAAGTCTCCATAATTTTCAATTGCCTCCACTTGAGTTACTGTGTCGAAAGTCTTTCCTACAAAAAGTTGGATATCGACATGGCTACCAGGCTCAAGGCGTGCACCAAATTTTGACTTAGTGCGACGCACGCCCTTTGCCACCCCCCGAATTCTCCCGTGTTCGCGGGTGAGCATCGTGATGATCCGATCAGCTTCCCCTAATTTCTGGGTGCGGAGAACGACCGCTTGATCTCGGTACAGACTCATGGACTTACCGTAATGGCATTTCCTTAGCGGATGGCGCGATTAATCGCAGACACCACTGCCTTCAAGGACGCCGTGGTCGTATTCGGGTCAATGCCTACACCCCAGAAGACATTGCCATCGATGGCACATTCCAAATATGCGGCAGCGCTAGCATCTCCGCCCGCGGAAAGCGCGTGCTCGTAGTAATCAAGTACACGTACATCCACGCCGTACTCCTGCAATATCGCACAGAACGCCGCGATTGGTCCATTGCCCTGGCCCTTGAGTTCATGCATCTCGCCCCGATCTAGAATCGAGACACCCAAGTACACATCTTCGTTGAGTACAGAGGTCTGAGACAATCCTTTGAGTCTGAATCGACCCCAAGGCGCTGAGTCCGTTGGCAAATACTCATCTTCAAAAATCTTCCACATCTGCGCTGGTAGGACTTCGCCACCATCACTCTCGGTCCTTGCCTGCACTACCTTGCTAAATTCAATCTGCAGTCGACGAGGTAGATCAAGGTGGTGCTCATTCTTCATGATGTAGGCCACGCCACCCTTGCCCGACTGGCTATTGACACGAATAACTGCTTCATATGAACGGCCGATATCCTTGGGATCAATAGGCAAATACGGAACCGCCCAAGTGAAATCATCTATAGGCACTCCGGCTGCCGTTGCATCTTTCTCAAGATGATCCAACCCCTTCTTGATTGCATCTTGGTGAGAACCAGAAAAAGCAGTGAATACAAGATCACCACCATAAGGATGACGTTCAGGAACTCGCAACTGATTTGAATACTCAACCGTCCTGCGAATCTCATCAATATTTGAAAAATCGATCATGGGATCAATGCCATGACTGAAAAGATTCATTCCTAATGTCACAAGACAGACATTGCCCGTTCGTTCGCCGTTGCCAAATAGCGTGCCTTCAATCCGATCGGCACCTGCTAAAAACCCTAACTCAGCGGCAGCAACTCCCGTTCCACGATCATTATGCGGGTGCAGGCTCAGTACGACGCTGTCACGATAAGCAAGATTTCGGTGCATCCACTCGATCGAATCCGCGTAGACATTTGGGGTTGCCATTTCAACAGTTGCAGGCAAATTTAAAATCGTCTTCCAACTTGGAGTTGGGCGCCAAATATCATTGACCGCATTGCAGACTTCCAACGCATATTCGAGTTCGGTCCCTGTGTAAGACTCGGGAGAGTACTCAAAGGAGATTTCGGTACCAGGCACTGTGTCCATCATCGAAAGACAAAATTCTGCAGCGTCGGTCGCGATCCTTTTAATTCCCTCTTTGTCCTGTCCGAAGACAACGCGACGCTGAAGAGTCGAAGTTGAGTTATAGAGATGGACAATCGCTCTCTTAGCACCCTTCAATGACTCGTACGTCCGCTCGATTAGTGGTTCGCGGGCTTGAGTAAGTACTTGGATAACCACGTCGTCAGGAATGAGGTCCTCTTCAATAATCTTTCGCACAAAGTCAAAGTCAGTCTGGCTCGCGCTTGGAAAGCCCACTTCAATTTCTTTGTAACCCATGGAGACGAGCAATGTGAACATCGCCAATTTGCGAGAGGTGTCCATGGGGTCAATCAGCGCCTGGTTACCGTCTCGCAAATCAACAGAGCACCACTGCGGCGCCTTTGTCATTTCCTTGGATGGCCAGGCGCGATCCGGGAGGTCAATCGGGACAAAAGAGGAATACCGCTTATATGGCATGGAACTCGGGCTTTGCTGGGGGAAATTCATCTGATCTGGCTCCTTAATAATTCGCGGGATTTGGGTTTTACCGGTGCGACAAAACCCCGCAACGAGGAGACCGGTTAGAGGGCCCCGCCACGGCAGCGAAGGAGGAGGCTGCGCAGTTTCATGGCTACAGGGTAGCCGTGAGGTGAGAGAATCGGCAAATTAGGTCATGTTCCGCACGACATTCCCATTACGCCCCGCATAAAAAGGACTACCGTGGCAATCAGAAAAGCAGTCATAAGTGATGTTCCCGCAATGCTTGCACTCATCCACCAATTGGCAGAATATGAGAAAGCACCAGAACAGGTAGTGGCAACTGAAGAGGACCTCACGAGATCCTTCTTTGGTGAGAATCCGCAAGTTTTCTGCCATGTTGCCACCGAGAATGAGCAAGTTGTGGGAATTGCTATTTGGTTCCTCAACTATTCAACCTGGCTTGGTAAACACGGTCTCTACTTGGAGGATCTATTTGTCATTACCGAGAGGCGTGGCCAAGGCCATGGAATTGCTCTACTCAAAGAATTGGCAAGAATTTGTGTGGAAAATGATTATGAACGGTTTCAATGGTGGGTACTCGACTGGAACACGCCTTCCATTGAATTCTATGAATCACTCGGAGCAGCGGCCATGGATGAATGGACAGTCTTTAGAATCACGGGTGAACCTCTAAGTAGACTTGCGGGTGAATCAATTCCATAACCGAACTTGAAGGGTCTAGGAAGAGATATCGCGTCTGCGGAGAACAAAGATGCTTGCGCCATATATTGCGAGCGTGGCAAGAATCGAGCGAGTCGTATAGCCAAAATCGAGCCCAGTAATAAGTGAGTTCTTACCCAGTGCCCATTGGAATGGATTCATGCCGAGGACTCTGTCGAAAGTGTGCACGAGAGGTGCCAGCGAGTAAAAGAGAAAACCAGCAAAGGCAAGCGCAATTGCTCCGCCAAGGGCAATTGATTTCTTACCGAAGATCGACCCGAAGAGCGTGGCAACAGCATTAAAGATTATGCCAAGTAACGAGCATGAGAAGGACGCCGCCAGAATCTTCGTGGGAGCGATGGAGATATCAACAAATCGAATGCCAATAAAGAGAGTGAAGAAGATAACTAATGCAAGCATGACCTGCGCGGTAAATGCAGAGAGAATCTTTGTCACCAGCACTCTTGTGCGCGCTATTGGAAGAGTGAGAAGAACGTCCGCAGTGCGACGCTCCTCCTCTTGAGCGATGGCGTTGGCGCCCCAAGCGGCACCAACAGCGATAAACACAAGAGGAAGCATGAAACTAAATAATTCTGCGGAAAGATAACCCGTGCCGGATGTGTAATCTTCCATTCGGAATATCTTCTGAAGGGCTTCGGGATAATTCTCGATAAAGGTGTTGAGCCCCTCTGCAGACGATCTGACGGTTGGAAAGACCGAGAGTTGGATACTAATAATTGCTATCGCACCGATGCACCACCCGATGAAACCACGGCGCTGATCTTTAAAGGTTTTAAGAAAGAGTGGAAGAACCATTGCGATCGCCTCCCTCAACAATTGAAAAGAAGATTTCGTCGAGGTTGGATTCGTGAGTCTGCACGCTATCCAAACCATGCTCGACTGCAACCCTCAAGAGTTCTGTCTCCGCCCCAATCACCGTGCATGTAACTCGATTGCCAGATGCCTGCACATCCTTAATCCCGTGCACATCGCTAAAAACGTTGGCGGAGACCGGAGAACTGAAGTAGAGGTCGATTGTTCTAATCGTTCGCCTCTTCAATCTGGAAATTTCATCGACTAACAACTGCCTGCCGGCATTGATAATCACTACGCGATCTGCCAGATGCTCTACTTCGCTAAGGACGTGGGACGAAAGAAGGATAGCCGCCCCTCGAGATTGGGTTTCATCGACTAGGGCGCTGAATTCCCTCTGCACTATCGGGTCAAGGCCAGAAGTTGGCTCATCGAGAATTAACACGGAAGGCTTATGCATGAATGCCTGAATTACCCCAATCTTCTGTTGATTTCCCTTCGAAAGGTCCTTTATGTGTCGAGTAAGGTCGAGATCAAACCTTTGCGCCATTGACCTAATCTCGTCAGTGCAATCGAGTCCTCGCATTTTTGCCAGAAAATTCAGGTGCTCCCAGCCCGACAAGTTCTCATACAGTGCCGGCGAACCAGGAAGATAGCCAATCTCTTTTCGCATCTTATGTGAATAGATGCTGACTTCCTCACCCTGGATACGCGCTCGCCCGGATGAGGATTTCAAGAGTCCAACGAGTACCCGCATCGTTGTCGTTTTTCCAGCACCATTGGGTCCCAAGAAGCCCATAACTTCTCCGGGAAATACATCAAAGGTGACGTCCATGACACCGAGATCGTCACCGTAGTACTTGGTTAAGCCTTTGAGAGAAATTGCAGGTACTGGCATACCTTCATATTACGTGAGCGATACCTAGCGTGGAAGAGAACTAGAGCCAGTAATCCGTGATGTATTTCTCTCCTTCATCACAGAAGAATGTGACAACGTTTTCAACTCCATACTCTTTTTGAAGGCGCTTTGCAGCGATGAGGTGAGCTCCTGAAGATGGCCCGACAAAGATTCCATGCTCGTTCGCTAGTCGACGCATCTCAACGATTGATTCTTCAGAATGAACGTCCACGAACCCATCGATCACATCTCGATGGCGCTCGATGATTCCTGGCACGAATCCATCTGCAATTCCTTCAATCAGATGTTTGGCAATCTCCCCACAAAGAATCGTGCACGACTCTGCCGGTTCCAGCGCA
>JBAZYI010000010.1:0-35001 GCA_041659345.1 Candidatus Nanopelagicaceae bacterium
GTGCGTTCTTCAAGTTCTGGATCAAGAATGACCATTAATTCATAGTGACGCATGCGTTAACCCGACCTCCTCTGGACTAAAGCGGCCACGGTATTTCCGTGACAGGAGGGTTAGTGCTCCTCCACAAGCCAGGGATCTGACCCGCGAAGGAGCCTAAGGGTAACTTGTGCTGGACCCGAATAGAAAATCCGCGAGTCGGCTTCGGGAGGCCTGCGCCTGTGGGGTGGGGTTATTGAGAAGCCCTTGGACCAAAGTCCCAATGAAAAAGACCGTGGTCAGGATTCTGAGAAGCGAGGCCAGCGCATACCCCGTATCGGGAAGACCAAAATGGGAGCCTTGGACAGATGCGAGATGTTGCCAGATCGCCACGTGGTAGATGGCTTCCCCCGCTTGCCAGGTCCAGAATGAAGCGAGTTGGCTCCTGCCGCGCAGTGCGATGATCGCGAGTGGGGCAAGCCAGAGCACATACTGCGGCGAGTAGACCTTGCCCACACACAAAATGGCGGCCAGCACAATGAAGCTGATCTGGGCCAGCGAGGGTGGATAGGGAATTTCAAGCAATAGCAAAGTGATGGCCGTAAGCACCGCAAGCAGGGCGAGTATGGAAATGTAATTGAGGTGACCCACATTCACGCCCAGAAGAGAAAGCCCGTACCAGAGCGAACCCCAATCTGGGCCGCGGTCCAAGTTCAACTTGTAGAAATGCCACCAACCTTCGGGGGTCGTCAAAATTACCGGCAGGTTGACCGCGAGCCATGTTGCGCTGGCTACGGTCATGAACTTGATCAGTGAGCGAATTTCGTTCCTACGCCAGAATATTAGGAGGATCGGCAGGAAAAGAAATATCGGAAAAAATTTTGTGGCGATAGAGATTCCGAAGAGAACTGCGCTCCACGTAAATCGCTCTCGATCAAAAAAATAGATCGCCAACAGCATTGTGATGATGCCCCACATATCCCAATTAATGTAAAGGGATGCAAGAACCGCAGGAGAGAGTGCAAGCAGATACCCATACTGCGGTGAGATCTTCCACATTACGAAAAGGGCGCCAATAAATAGAAGTGCAATGAGAATGGCATTGACGTCAAAGTAATTTCTACTAGATCCGGGACCACTCGCGGAAATTAAGGACGTTGCCCACATGACCGCACCAGTAATCACTGGATATTCCACAGCCTTTTCGCCACCCTTATAGGCCCATTGATGAATATCCATTGACCGATCGGTAAACAGAACCGGGATATCCGAATAGCAGGCATGGACATACGAATCAGGGGATCCCCAATTTGTGTTTCGACAGTGATCAAATTTAGCGAATGAGAAAAGAGTTGCTAGAACTCCAAGAAGAACAAGCGCCTTAGCGATTGAATGTTTCCCAAGGATTGCGCGCAAGATTTCAACCTATGGGGTTATTGTTATTATTGGTGACTCTGTAGGTAATAAAATTTCAGGGGGCGTCTCAGTTGGAACCGGCGTTGGCGTCACCTTCACGGGTGGCTGCGTCATAACAATTGGATCAGTTCCGCCGATGTGTACTGGTTTAGGAAAAGCCAACTTCGGTTGCCCAGCGAGTGCGCCTTTCATAAAGGCGGTCCACATCTTTGCAGGGAAAGTTCCTCCGGTAACAGAGTTGAGTCCACCGATTCCGTTGAGTGTCTGTGACGCGTTTTCTCTAAAGAAGGCAACCGACGCGGCTAACTGCGGTGTGTATCCACTAAACCAAGCAGATGCATTCTGTTCACTGGTACCGGTCTTACCAGCCGCGGGGCGACCCAAACCGGAAGTGCCGTATGTTCCTGTTCCACTTCTAACAACCTGTTGCAGGGCATATGTCAGATCCGCCATCACATCTTTCGAGAAGACTTCCTGAGCCTGAATGCGTGCCTGATACAGCACTCCTTTATTTGACCCTTCCACCTGACTAATCAGGAATGGCCTTGCATAAACGCCCTGCGCTGCGAAGGTTGCGTACGCTGAAGCAACGTCTATTACGTGAGGACTTGCTGCTCCGAGTACGACAGAGGGGGTTGGCATCATCTCCACGCTAGGAGGAATACCGGCACGCCTGGCCGCATCGACAACTCTCAGTGGGCCCACTGCAATTCCAAGGGGAACGTAAATGGTATTGACCGAATGGGATGTCGCCTTTAGCAAACTCACTTGACCCCATTGTTCGTTTCCATAATTGGAAACCTTGTAGGGCTTTCCAAGATCATCAAAGACTTGTGGTGAGTTTCCATTCCACATAGAGGTAAGTGGGATTCCTTGTTCAAGTGCGGCCGCTAGTGCAAATGGTTTAAAAGTTGAACCAGCTAGGGCAATTGATTGAGTCGCATCGCTCAGTTGGCGAACTAAGTAATCCTTTCCTCCATAGAGCGCCAAAATTTCTCCGGTTCCAGGACGAATTCCGACCAGACCAATATGGAGGTTTTCAGGTGCTCCTTTAGGTGTCTGTTTATTAACCGCATCAACAGCAGCTTGTTGAGCCTTTTGAACAAGTGTGGTTCGGACAACGAGTCCACCAACCATCAGTTGTTGGTCAGAGAATCCAAGTGTGTTTAATTCCTTTTGTGCTGCCGCGATGATGTATCCCTTAGGACCTGAAAGGGAACCAGATGTCACGGGTGGACTAATAACTGGAAACTTAGCTTTAGTTGCTTCCTCTTGCGTTATCCACTTTGCGTCCAACATGCCAGCGATCACATAAGTGAAGCGATTACGTAGTCGCTCTTCGTTTTCTTTTGAATACTGAGGATCGTAATAGCCAGGCGAGCGCAATATGCTCGCAATAACGGCTGCTTGTGCCAAAGTGAGTTGATTAATACTTCTATTAAAATACTGTTGAGCTGCCGTCTCCACTCCATACGAACCACGGCCGAAGTAAATGGTGTTGAGGTAATTTTCGAGAATCTGATCTTTTGATAACTGCTGCTCCAATTTTATGGAGATGACCAATTCTTTTACCTTACGTTGAATGTTTCGATCTGGTGTAAGGAAGGCGGTCTTGGCATATTGCTGGGTAATTGTTGAACCGCCCTGGAGTGCTCCTCCTCGCAAATTGTTTATAAATGCTCGCAAAATTCCCGAGATGCTGAATGCTTGTTCTGAGTAGTAATTCCGATCTTCGGCGGAGAGAACGGCCTGGCGAACCTTAAGCGGGATTCTGGCGAGTGGAACGCTTATCCGATTCTGAGCACCCAGTCGCCCAATTTCTACTCCGTTGGAGTACTGGATGATCGTCGCTTGACTGTTTACGAAGGAATTTGGGTTAGGGATATCTACCGTGAAATACGCGAGTGTAAAAAGGGCTGCGAGCGTGACAAAACCCAAGCCACCTACGAAAATGGCTGTTCGGAAAAGGACTTTACGTAGCACGCGTGAAGGTTACCGCTTAACCCAATCTTCATCTTCTAGCGTGCGCTGCCGTCTCGGCGCTTTTCTGGCAATTCCATCACCTAGGAGAAAGGAAGCACACAGATGATTCCAAGAACACTCTCGGCAGACCTCAACCACGTAGACACGGAACTCCCCGAATTCCTTCTCCATCTCGGCCAACTCTTTATCGGACTTGATTCGCCCGGAATATTGGCCTAACTGGTCCCCAAAGGTGTACCTCAACTCCACAAGGGAGCGCTTTTTGCAGACTGGGCACGCTCTTTCAACTCGGGTGCCGTGAAATTTGGCGGCTTTCAACAAATACGGATCTGCGTCGCAGGCATCAGCTTTCCCGCGAAAGAGAGCCAGCAAAGTTGCGCGCTTATCTAAGGTGTAATCAACGTAAGCACGCACTGAATTCACATCGCACAGAATAACGAGACTATTCCCGTTAATGAAACTACTCTTCGAAGGTGCACGGTTTGAGTTTCCTGAGACTTTTGCGCCACCCGAGACTCTCACGACTCTTTACGCTTCGCTGGACTGGCCAGACGATAGATGGACTATTCCAGAGCGCTCTAGCCTCTTTCATCCTCTTCTCCCCTGAGCGAGCGGCAAATGCACTTGGTGCGGCACTTGCATTCGCCGTCGTCCTTCTTCCCTATTCAATTATCGGTCCCTTTGTTGGGACGGTTCTAGATCGCGTTTCACGTCAGCGCGCTCTTTTTTATGCAAACCTTTTACGTTCGGCCGATCTCTTGATTATTGCCCTCCTGATTTTTCGAGGACACACGGGCGTAGAACTCACAGCCGCAGTATTGGCCGCGTTTGGAATCAACCGACTTATTCTGGCCGGGCTCTCGGCGGGCCTACCCCTTCTCGTCGATACTGATTCACTGATCGCTGCAAACGCAATGGCTGTAACTGGCGGTTCTCTCTGGGTTGTCCTAGGTGGAGGCGCTGGATTTGGCTTGCGGAAAGTTGTGGAAGATTTTCACGACGCCAACCATGCGGACGCCTTACTTGTTCTCGTGGCCTCAATCGGATATTTCCTCGTCGCATTGCTTGCGCTAAGGCTCAAAAGGAATGAGATAGGACCGTTAGATCATGAAAGAAGTAGGGCAAGCATCGGACAAGGTGTAAAGGAGATGCGAGAGGGTTTCAATTTTCTCCTCATGCACAACGATGCCGCCCGCGGAATATTGGCAACGGCAGTCCAGCGCGGTGGTCTCACGTCGCTCGTGCTTGTTGCGCTCTTATTAGAACGAAACACCTTCCACTCGGCAAGTAACCCTGGATCAGGGCTATCGGGACTTGCCATTGCCCTATCTTTCGCTGGCGTTGGAATTATTTGTGGCGCTCTCGTCGCCCCAATTGGAGTTGATCGCTATGGGAGGTACAAATGGATTAGATACATGATGGTGGGAAGTGCACTTTCACCACTCGCACTCATTCTCTCTCTCAGCCCACTTACACTTTACATCGCGGCTTTTCTCACAAGCCTCTTTGGTCAAAGCCTCAAGGTCACCAATGACGCCCTCGTTCAAGCAAAAATAAATGACACTTTCCGTGGACGCGTTTTTGCCGTCTATGACGTTCTAGTCAATGGGGCAATTGTTTCCGGAGCAGTGTTGGCGGCGTTAATCCTGCCTGTCTCTGGTAAATCAACACTCGTTATTTTCCTGATCTCTCTCACGTATGCGCTCACGTACGCAGTGTTGCTGCGACCCTCACGCTTTAACGCTTCTCGGCCCACCAGTTAATCAATTCTTCTTTCGCCTTTTCTCTGCCTAAAGGTCCGTGCTCTAGTCGCAACTCAAGAAGAAATGCAAGTGCCTGACCAACGACAGGTGAAGGCTTTATCCCGAGAATTTTCATTATTTCTCCGCCATCCAGATCGGGTCGGATCTTTGACAATTCCTCCTGTTCCATCAGGACGTCAATACGCTCTTCCAGACTTAGGTAGGTAGCAGCTAGAGATTCTGCTTTGCGTTTATTTCGAGTGGTGCAATCTGCACGTGTGAGCACGTGCAAGTGTTCAAGCAAATCTCCAGCATCACGGACATACCGTCGCACGGCGGAGTCAGTCCACTCCCCTTGGCCATAACCATGAAATCTCAAATGGAGGGCGATCAGCGTTGAAACTTCATCAATCGTCTTCCCGTCGAATCTAAGTACCTTCAACCGCTCCTTTGCTAACCGCGCACCCACAACTTCATGGTGATGAAAGGACACTCCTCCACCCGCAATATGGCTTCGTGTCTTCGGCTTACCAATGTCGTGAAGTAGAGCAGCAAGTCTATTCACTAAATTTTCTCCACCAAGTCGATCTTCGAGTGCGATTGCTTGGTCAAGAACTGTAAGCGAATGTTCGTATACATCTTTATGATGATGGTGTTCGTCGATTTCCAACTTCAATTTCGGAATTTCCGGAAGGACAATATCTGCCAGGCCGCTGTCCACCAACATGGTTATTCCAATACGAGGATTCTTTGAAAGAAGTAACTTGGAGAATTCATCGCGCACGCGTTCTGCGGAAATGATTGAAATCCTTCCAGCCATACCTTTCATTGCTGTCATAACATCTTCTGCAACAATGAAATTAAGTTGCGCTGCAAAGCGCGCCGCGCGCATCATCCGTAGTGGATCATCGGAAAAGGAGTCTTCAGCTCTTCCTGGCGTGCGGAGAAGACGGTTCGCCAAATCCTCTAAGCCATTAAATGGGTCCACAAAGATTGGCGCCCCTTGGGTTAATTCCAGGGCCATTGCATTTACTGTGAAGTCTCGACGTGAGAGATCGCCTTCAAGGGACTCTCCGTATTTCACTTGTGGCTTCCTACTATCGACGTCATAACTTTCGCTTCGATACGTTGTTACCTCGACTGTGGTCTCACCGCGTTTTCCAGCAACGGTTCCAAAAGCAATTCCAGTATCCCAAGTATTCTCGGCCCATCGGCTAAGAATCTTTTTCGTAACCTCAGGGGGAGCATTGGTCGTGAAATCAAGATCATTTCCAAGCCGGCCCAAGATCGCATCTCTTACGGAGCCGCCGACTAGCGCCAGGCGATAGCCGGCACTTTTAAAGGCATCTGCTAAAGAGCTCGCCAAGGGGGCCCGTTCGATCAACGACCTAATAGCAAGTTCCCCTGCGGCACCCAGCGCTCTCGTCATAATGGATAAGGCTAGAGCAGTACGCTTGCTTCATGACCCCTGCACCTGGTGCGGGCAGCGAAAGTACCAAGAAGAAGAGGCGGCGCAGAAGGCCCGCCAATCGCTCCCCCCAATCTCTTGAATTAAAGACTGAACCAGCACTACCACTCAAGCCTGCCACCAAACCTGCAGATCGACCTTCAACTGGGCCTTCAAGGGGGACATCTAAAAGGGAACCTCGAACCGCTTCAACTCATACCAAACGAATCGATGAAGTAAGTGCGGGCGGCCTGGTGATCGACACTTCTGGGAGGCAGGGTCTACTTATCGGTCGAATTGATCAGAAAGACAATGCCCGAGTTCGCCTCCTCTGGTCCCTTCCAAAGGGGCACATTGAGGTGGGCGAGACTCCTGAGCAAGCAGCATTGCGGGAAGTAATGGAAGAGACAGGAATTGAATCTGAAATCTCCCGCTCTTTAGGGATTATTGATTTCTGGTTTATGGCAGGCGGGAAGCGCATTCATAAAACGGTTCATCACTATCTTTTCAGAGAAGTCGGAGGAATTCTTACACCTCAAGTAACTGAAGTGGATGAAGTCTCCTGGTTTCCACTCCATGAAATTGTTGATCGCCTAGCCTACCCCGATGAGAAAAAACTAATCGCTCGAAGTGGCGAATTGCCGATATGAGAAGGCGACTGAGAGTTTGCTTGGGCGCTCTTCTCGTTCTGCTCGCCAGCGCCACAGTATCTGCAATAACGCCAGCTGCAGCATCAACCAACTCGGTCATACTTATCGACTCCCCACACAGCGACCTACTTGGAGTGGCTCTTAATAATGAATTGACCGTTTCACTTCTCCCCAACGGACACTTAGGGCAATTGGTTTTCAATCCCGTTGCACAACCACGTCGGTGGATGATTGACGCTGCGCTCATTGAAGAGATTTCCCTGATGGCTCAAACAGATCCGATCGCGCAAGATTGGCTGACTGAATTCAAGCTCATCAGTGCTGCGGATCTGATTTTTGCGCTTCCATATGGACACCCTGATATTTCCATGGCGAAGCGCCTTGCCCCCACCGAACTCGCCTACTACTACGAAACTAGTCGGGCAAGACTTTCACTTGCCTTTGGTCGCGGGATTGGAATCATCAGGAGCTTTCGGTGGACCTCACAGAGGACCTTTATTCCGGCCGATACAACCTTCTCGTACACCGCCAACCGACGAGCAATCGCTCGGCTTTCGACAGTCGTGCCCGCTGAGCAATTGGATCTTTTACGCTCAAAGTTGGCCATTTTACTCGGCACTGGGATGAGGGCCGAGCAGCAGCACTACTTTGCCTCCAACGCCGATGAGGCGATAGCAAATGCAATCCATAAACTTAGAATTGTTCCTGGTAAATATCGGCTGACATCACAACATGAAAAAATCCCGATCACGCTTGTGAATGACTTCGCCTCTCCGGTGACAGTCTCACTCCAACTCACACCATTAAATTTTCGAATTCATGCAGTCGGTGACAAGCACATCGTCTTACCGGCCAATTCCAAAACTCAGATCTCTGTTCCTTTTACGGTTATCGCTCCGGGTTCGACGGCAGTGCTAGCCCAGTTTAAAAACGCAGCTGGAAAATCCGTTGGGGACTCGGTTATTCTCGCTCTTAATCTTTCCGTTATTAGCCCAGCCGTTGCATGGTTCACAACTGGCGCGGCGATACTTCTTCTATTGGCAGCCCTGGCTCAGATCATTCGGAGAGTAAGAAGGTCGCGTCAATGAAGCCGGCCGATATGTTCCACGCGTCCAGTGTGATGGCACTTGGAACGATTTTCTCACGGCTCACCGGATTTATACGAAACATTTTGGCGGTGGCTGTTCTTGGGACTGCTCTCCTTGCTGACACATACAACGTGGCAAACACGATGCCTAACATCTTGTACAACCTACTCATTGGCGGTGCGCTTACAGCGATTTTTGTTCCCCAACTTGTTCGCTCTTTTGAAGATGAAGATGGCGGGGAAGCATTTGGCTCACGTTTGGTGACAACCATCAGCTCAATACTGCTCATGATGGCTCTCCTCGGCGTCCTCTTCGCTCCCGCACTTGTAAGAATTTATGCCCCTGAATTTTCCAATGTTGGCTTTGAAAGAGAGTTTCAACTGGCGGTGAACTTCACCCGTTTCTGTCTACCTCAAATATTCTTCTTAGGGCTCTTTACTATGCTGGGGCAAGTAGCGAACGCTAAGGGATCCTTTGCGCCTTTAATGTGGGCGCCAATTGTAAATAATCTAGTTGTGATCGGGGTCTTCCTAACAGTCCTTCTACAGTCGCCCCACCTGACGATAGATTCAATTTCAACTCAGCAAACACAATTCTTGGGTTGGGGAACAACGCTTGGAGTGGTGATACAAGCGCTCATTTTAATCCCGGTTGTGAAGCGCACTGGTATGAAAATTGTGCCTAAGTTCGGTTTGAAGGGATTGGGCAAGTCCTTCTCTCTTGCAGGATGGACCCTCATCTATGTTCTTATTTCACAACTGGGATACCTGGTGACCGTCAATATCTCAACAAGCGCTGCTGTTCGATCCGCGGAGGAAGGAATCAAAACGGGAGTTGGGTTCACGCCTTTCAGCAACGCTTTCCTTATCATGATGCTTCCTTACTCGATTGTTACGATCTCGATTGTTACTGCCCTTCTTCCCCATCTGTCCAAATTGGTAATTGGTAATAAAAGAACTGAAGTGCGAGAACAATTGGTTCGCGCAATCAAGATGGTGGGAGTTCTTACAATTCCAAGTGGGGTCGCCTTCTTATTGTTCGGTCCGCTCATCACACGAGTACTTTTCTTTGGGATTGGAAAATCTGACGCGATCTACATTGGAAATGTACTCTCGGCACTTGGAATCGGGTTAGTTGCTTTTAGCATAAACATTATCCTCATTAGAGGATTTAATGCGTTTGAAGACACAAGGACACAAGTTCTCTCCATCCTTGCTATCAATGTTATCTCCGTTGCATTGTCGTACCTCTCTCTGAACATACTTAGTAGCAAATGGGTTACGGTCGGACTTGGTTTAGCTTTCTCAATTAGTTATATCCTGGGGCTTCCTGTCACGCTTGCACTTTTGAAGAGACATGTCGGACAGATCTTAATCAGTGATTTTTTTCCGCAGCATTTACGCCTTCTGGGAGCTGCCCTGGTCGCAATGGTTCCAATCTTTGGAATTACTCAATATTTCTCTTGGGTTGATTCTTCATCAACGCTTGTGAGAGTCGCAGAATTGCTCGTCGTGATGGTGGTTAGCCTTTTGGGGTACTACTTTGTCGCTCGCGCTATGCATATACATGAAATCGTGATTACGCGTGAATTAGTTGCAGATCAATACAACCGAATTATCAGCACTCGCCGCAAGCCAAATGCCGGGCCGAGGGAATAAACCTTTTTAGAATATTGTTATAGTGACACTATGAACTCTGACCAGAAAATCCATGACGTAGTCATTGTCGGTTCGGGGCCAGCTGGTTACACCGCCGCAATCTATGCCGCGCGTGCCCAACTCTCCCCAATTCTCTATGAAGGTTCTGTTACCGCGGGTGGCGCCTTGATGAATACGACCGAGGTTGAGAACTTTCCAGGGTTCATTGAAGGTGTTATGGGTCCAGATCTTATGGAGTCAATGCGGAAACAAGCAGAACGCTTTGGTACGAAGTTGATCACTGATGACATCGTAGAGATGGATCTGTCGTCAAAGATTAAGGTGCTTAAGGACGGTTCTGGAAACACAGTTCATGCTCGTGCGGTAATTCTCGCTATGGGGTCTGCATTTCGGGAGATCGGCCTTCCCAACGAAAAGCGCCTTTCTGGACGAGGCGTGTCATGGTGCGCAACGTGCGACGGCTTCTTCTTCCGCGATCAAGAGATTGCTGTTGTGGGTGGTGGAGATTCTGCGATTGAAGAAGCAACATTTCTCACTCGTTTTGCAAGCAAAGTAGTTCTTATTCATCGTCGAGACTCACTTCGAGCGTCCAAAATTATGGCAGAGCGTGCATTTGCAAATCCAAAAATCGAATTCCTATGGAACCATGAGGTTGTTGATGTCCTAGGTGAGAACAAGGTGGATTCTTTACAACTTCGCAACACTGTGACGGGCGAACTCACAACGCGGGCGTTCTCTGGACTCTTCGTCGCAATTGGACATGATCCACGTAGTGAACTTATTAAGGGCCAGATCGACACCGATGATGAAGGTTACGTAAAGGTTATTGATCGTTCAACGCTCACTAATCAAGAGGGTGTTTTTGCTTGTGGAGATTTAGTTGACCATGTCTATCGCCAAGCAATCACTGCCGCGGGTTCTGGTTGTCAAGCAGCTTTGGACGCCGAGCGATTCCTTTCGCACGGATAAGTCGCTGGTTTCATTCAGACAAGATTGGACTTGCACCAGTATTCTAGGTATTTGGAATCTCGAGAGGAACACGAATGGCACTGGATGTAACAACCTCAACTTTTGATGCGGAAGTTTTGAAGAGTTCGACTCCCGTGCTTGTAGATTTCTGGGCGCAGTGGTGCGGACCATGTCGCGCGGTTGCTCCCATCCTGGAAGAGATTTCCAAAGAGTACGTCGGTAAATTGAAGGTAGTGAAATTGAACACCGATGAGGAGTCACGGATTGCCATCAAATATGGAATCACCTCACTTCCAACCCTTGCTGTTTTTGTCAATGGGGAGATTGTCAAATCAATTATCGGAGCCAAGCCAAAGCCAGCCCTTCTAAAGGAACTCGCACTCTTCATTAACTAAAATCAACAAGTTGGAGAAAAAATGAGCACTTTGCCATCAGTAACGACTTCGAATTTTGACGCCGAGGTTCTCAATAGTTCGATTCCAGTGCTCGTTGATTTTTGGGCGCAATGGTGTGGCCCATGTCGCGCGGTTGCTCCTATTCTCGAGGAGATCTCTCGGGATCACGGATCAAAGTTAAAGATTGTAAAGCTGAACACCGATGAAGAGGGTGCGATTGCACTGAAATACGGCATTACGTCGATACCTAGGCTTGACGTCTTTGTGAACGGGGTCGTCGTTAAGTCCATCGTTGGTGCTAAGCCCAAGCCAGCGCTTCTCAAAGATCTTGCAGATTTTCTCTAGAATGTACCTGGATGTGGGAGTCCGCTCTTGAATTGAATAAGATGATCAGCTGGTTGAACAGTTAGGGTCCCCGGGATGGATGATCGTTGGATCGGCAAGGACTCCACTGGTGACGATGCAACCCATGTTATAAACATTCTCAATCGATTGGGTTTATTGATCGCTCATCCACTGTCGATAAACGAAAATGTCGTTAATGCCATTCGTACCTTTCAGCAAAATCGAGGGCTGGATGTCACCGGTGTCGTCAACTCCGTAACTATGAGGACCCTGGAAGAGGCACAGTGGAAATTGGGCGACCGTTCGCTCTATCTCCAACAACCACCTCTTCTTCGTGGTGATGACATAGCGACACTTCAAGCTCGCCTTACAGAAATGGGGTTTGATTGTGGACGAGTAGATGGCGTATACGGAGCCAAGACAGAGAATGCGGTACGTGAATTCCAAAAGTCGGTTGGTGTTGCCGCTGATGGAAAATGTGGACCCGCAACAATAACGGCGCTCATTCGCCTCACAAGAACTGTATCGGGTGGTACGCCATCCATCTTGAGAGAGAGCGCAATGCAACGCGATCGAGGTCCATCGCTGGCAAACAAAGTAATCGTCTTGGACCCAAGTGGCGGCGGAAAGAATCGCGGAATTTGCGCCCACGACATCGAAGAGTCAGCAACTGTTTATGACATTGCGCAAAGATTGGAAGGACGACTTCTAGCCCTAGGAGTGAGCGTCTTTCTCACCCGCGGTGGGCAGAATGAACCGAGTGAATCTGAGCGTATTGCTTTTGCAAATCAGGCTGGGGCAGATCTCATTCTCTCTTTCCATGCAGATTCATACAAGAATGAAAATGCGCACGGGGTTGCAACTTATTATTACGGTAGCGAGACGCATGGCGTTCACTCAGTCGTTGGTGAACGATTTGCCTCATTGGTTCAACGAGAGATATGCGCGCGAACCGATCTCCTCAACTGTCGCACTCATCCCAAAACCTGGGATTTGTTGCGGCTCACCAAATCCCCGACGGTACGGATTGATTGTGGATACCTCACCAACCATGGAGATGCCTCACGACTGGGGCGGGCTGATTTCCGCGATGTCCTTGCCGAAGCAATAGTGATTGCAATTCAACGTCTTTACCTTGCTTCCGAAGATGATGCTAAGACAGGAACGTTAAGAATTTCCGATCTTCGGAAGGCGGGTCTTCGGAAGTAAAGCTATGGGTCGTCGTACGCCCGTCCGAGTATGGGAGACTTGAGGAATGTCCAACACGACGGCTCGATATCAATCTGGAGACCCCCAGCACCTCGAGAAGCGCTTTGCTTCTCGTGCTGCCGGAATGCAACCAAGCGAGATCCGTTCACTCTTCGCTGTTGCATCCAGGCCGGAGATTGTCTCATTGGCAGGCGGTATGCCGAACTTATCTGCATTGCCTATGGAGATGATGGCATCGGTCGTAAGTAAATTGATTCTTACAAATGGTGCAGAAGCCTTGCAGTATGGAAGTGGCCAGGGCCATCCAAAATTACGGGAACAAATATGTGAAGTAATGGCTCTGGAGGGAATCCGAGCAAACCCCGACGATGTCATTGTCACCACCGGATCACAGCAGGCGCTCGACCTTATTTCGCGTATTTTTATCGATCCGGGCGATGTCGTCCTCGTAGAAGCCCCTTCCTATGTTGGTGCCCTCGGCACATTTCATCAATATGAAGCGCAAGTTGTTCACGTAGAACTCGATAGTCAAGGTTTAGTGCCGGAAGCACTCCGGCAAGCAATAAGTTCGGTGCGCGCTAGTGGCCGTACAATCAAATTTCTTTATTTAATTCCTAACTATCAAAACCCAACTGGCGTGCTTCTTCCGGCGGATCGTCGTACAGAGATACTCGAAATTTGTCGCGAAGAGGCAATCTTTGTAGTTGAAGATAACCCGTACGGCCTGCTTGGTTTTGATCGACCTTCACCCAATGCAATGAGGGCTGAAGACACCGAGAATGTCATTTACCTTGGGTCTTTCTCGAAGACGATTGCCGCAGGTCTGCGTGTTGGTTGGGCTTTGGTTCCTCCATCACTCAAGGAGAAGTTAGTTATCGCAAGCGAGTCCTCCATTCTCTGCCCTTCGAATTTCACACAACTTACGATTTCAAATTATTTGGCCGATCAACCTTGGCGGGATCAGATTGCTTCTTTCTGCCAACTCTACAAAGTTCGTCGGGACGCAATGCTGGAATCTCTTGAGGAGTACTTCCCTGCCTCGGCAACGTGGACCAAGCCCGGAGGTGGATTCTATGTCTGGGTCAACTTACCTCCGGAAATCGATACTAAGCTGATGATGCCGAAAGCAATTGTTGCGAAAGTTGCTTATGTGCCGGGAACAGCCTTTTATGCCGATGGGTTCGGGAGTTGGGCAATGCGGCTCTCGTACTGCCATCCAACACCTGAGCGAATCCGTGAAGGGGTGAAAGCTCTAAGTAATGTAGTTAAGGAAGAAATCTCCCGGCGGAGCAGTGCTTTTGAAATCAATAAGTAGTCTATTTTTTCTTAATAAGAGAAACAATTCGGTTGAGATCAGAAGTGCCAGAGAATTCGATCACGATTTTCCCTTTGGATTTACCCGATTGCACTCCAACCCTCGTATCAAAATAATCAGAGAGGTCTTCCTCAACATCGGTTATATGCAAATTGTTACTACTATTCACCCTTCTTTTCACTTTAGTCTGCGCAAGTCCTGTGGCAATAATCTCCTCGGTTGCTCTCACACTTAGACCCTCAGAAACAATTCGGTTGGCAAGATTTTCGATTTCTTTTTCATCTGTTAGACCTAGGAGTGCACGTGCGTGACCTGCAGAAAGCACCCCCGCCGCCACTTTTCTCTGCACTGTAGGTGGAAGATTTAACAGACGCATTGTATTTGTTAAATGAGGACGTGACTTGCCTAGACGTCGTGCTAATTCTTCGTGCGTACAATTGAAATCATTTAGAAGTTGTGAGTACGCGGCTCCTTCCTCTAACGCATTTAATTCACTACGGTGAATATTTTCAATGAGTGCTTCGCGGAGAAGTTCATTGTCGGAAGTTTGACGGATGATGACAGGAATAGATGTAAGTCCAGCGGCCTTCGCAGCCCGGAATCGTCTCTCCCCCATAATCAGTTCGTAACGACCGAAGGAAATTTCTCGCACAACGGGTGGTTGAAGTAATCCCACTTCTTGAATAGAAGCGGTTAGCTCTCGTAATGCATCTTCATTAAAAACTGTTCGTGGCTGCCTAGGATTTGGCGAGATGGAATCGATCGGCACTTCATTCTGTTGAGCAACTTCGGTACCAGCGATCATTAGAGATGTTGGAATCAATGCATCAAGGTTAGTACCTAGTCCACCGCGCTTAACACTCATGCACTCTCTCCCTTTGAATAATTGATGCTGACAACATTTGAATCGAAACCTTTACCTCGCTCTGAGATTTCTTTTGCTACCTGCATATAAGCAATTGCCCCTGGAGAAACAGGGTCATATGTCATGACAGTCTGACCGTATGAGGGCGCTTCAGAAATTCGCACAGCACGAGGGATTGGAATATCAATAAGTTCTCGCGGAAAGTGCGAGCGCACACTTGATGCCACGTCATTGGCTAGACGAGTTCGTCCATCAAACATGGTGAGCACGATGGTTGATAATTTCAAAGCAGGGTTGAGACGCTTGTGAACGATCGCGTAAGTCTCCAATAGTTGGGTTAGCCCCTCCAGGGCGTAGTACTCACACTGGATAGGGATGAGTAGTTCCTGCGCCGCAGCCAGAGCATTGACTGTCAAAAGTCCCAGACTTGGCGGGCAATCAATCAGGATGTAGTCGTAAGGAATGCCGGCTCTCGTTCGGGCATCAATGAGTTCTGTCATCGCCTCTTTTAATCGGAGTTCACGGGCAACCATCGAAACGAGATTAATTTCCGCTTGCGCAAGTGCGGTATTGGAGGAGATGCACTCCAGGTGCGGAAAGCCGGCCACCTTCTGCACAACTGAGGTAATAGAGGTGGCGCCCATGAGCACTTCATAAATACCTTCATTGGCCTGGTGTTCAACGCCTAGGGCTGTGCTTGCATTTCCTTGTGGGTCAAGGTCAATAACCAGAGTTCGAAGACCCCCCATAGCCAGGGCTGCGGCAATATTGACCGTTGTTGTTGTCTTTCCAACTCCCCCCTTCTGATTGGAGACTGAGAAGATCCGCACTCCGGAAGGTTTCGAAAATGCTTCTTTTAGCCGACGGACCCCGACAACAGATCGAGTAGGGGAAGATGTTTCACGTGAATCCGTCACAGGGCCTAGTTAACCAGGCTTTCGGAGAGAAATGACACGTCCGAGAGGCATGCCCGCGAGTGCAATTTCATGGAATTCGGCACCCTTTACTGTGAGCGCTTCTTCCGCCCCGCTTGCTCCTTTAATAGCCAGTAAAACGCCCCCTTTTTTGATTAAATGGCTGGTCATTTTTACTAATTTCTCTAAAGGGGCCACCGCGCGCGCCGTAACAACGTCGGCGGTTATTCTGAAATCTTGAGCTCGCCCTCGTAAAACCGTGATATTTAACCCTGAGACAGCTTCGTTGAGAAAATCAACTCTCCTTTGAAGGGGTTCAATCAAGGTTACGGAGATATCTGGGCGCGAGAGCGCCAAAGGGATACCAGGCAGACCAGCTCCTGAACCAATATCAATAACCGAAGCCCCCTTCGGAATGAGTGTAGATACCGGAAGGGAGTTGAAGATATGGCGTTCCCATATCCGTTCACCCTCTTGGGGGCCGATGAGTCCCCGCTCAATCCCCTCCGTGATAAGTAAGGTGGCATAACGGAGGATCTCTGCCTCGCGACCTGGAAAATACCGAGAAATTAACGTTTCACGTGAAACCGTATCCTCTTTTTCAACCATCTGATCTGCCGCTGGTTCTCGAGGTGTCCAACCTATGGTTAGTTAGGAAAGATAATGACGCAGCGATCTGGGTCTTCACCCTCAGATTCACTGGTAAGGCCCAAACTCTGAATGGTGTCGTGAATGATCTTCCGCTCAAATGCGTTCATTGGAGCCAATTTAAGTGAGTTCTTTGTTGACGTGACCTCATCAGCACTCTCTTGAGCAAGTTTGCGAAGTTCAGCCTTACGTCCAGCACGGTAGCCGTCAATATCCAACATGAGGCGGCTGCGATCACCGGTAGATGTTTGAACCGCCAGACGGGTGAGCTCCTGGAGTGCATCTAATACTTCGCCTTGGTTTCCCACCAGGTGATTGAGTTTTCCTCCAACGATTGCCAGGGACGCGCGGTCATTTTCAACATCAATGTCAATATCCCCATCTAAATCAACGATATCAAGGAGAGCTTCAAGGTAATCCGCAGCAATATCGCCCTCTTCTTCAAGTTTGGCCACCAAGGAAACTGTCTCACCCTCTTTTATGGTCTCCTTTACCGTTTCTGTGGCCTTCTCTTCAATAATTTCGCTCATTATTCACTCCTCGCCTACATCTTGAACCCATTTGTCGGGTTTGTTATGGTTTAAACCTATTTGTTCTTTTTCTTTGGTTTCTTCCGGTTGGGTTGCTGACGCTGACCTTTTACCTCAGGGGTCTCGGGAATGGACTCGGTTGTCGCCCCAGTGCCTAGGTCGTCATGAGTGAGGGGCACTCCACCTTTTCGAGCCTTCTTCGCTTCGAGCTCCGTATAGGCAGGAGAACCAGGCGTGGGGTTTCGCTTAATCACATAGAACTGCTGCCCCCATGTCCAGAGGTTGGTGGTGGACCAATAAATTAAAACACCGATTGGAAAATTAACCCCAGAGACTGCGAAGATTAATGGGAATGCGTACAACATAATTTTTTGCTGTTGCAACATCATGTTGTTACTTGAATCCATCTTCGGCATGCCCTTCATCATCAACTGGCGTTGAGTGGTGAAAGTAGTGACCGACATAAAAATGATAAGAACTACAGTTACGACTTTGACTGTGCTGTTTGAGGAACCCAGAAATGTTGCAGAAATTGGAGCACCGAAAATTGTTGCGTGCGCGGCATTCACAACGTCGGCTTGAGTCAGCACCCCGTGAGCCTGTGGAGGATTTTTTCCGATTCCGTTGAGAACGGTGAAGAGTGCGAAAAAGATTGGGGCTTGAGCCAAGATAGGAAAGCATGAGGCTAATGGATTTGTTTTGTGCTCTTTGTATAGCTTCATCATTTCTTCAGATTGTTTCTGGCGATCATCTTTATGTTTAGTTTGAATCGCTTTGAGATGAGGTTGGAGTGCGGTTAGTGCCCTCTGACTTTTAATCTGCTTCACGAAAAGCGGGATCAGCATTATTCGGATCAAAATCACAAGACCTACGATTGAGAGCGCCCAAGAAACTCCACTGTCAGGAGAGAAGATTGGAGAGACTAGTTTATGGATTGACACAATGACCCAAGAAACAGCGATATATAAGGGATTTAGGATGGAATTCATCGAGTGGCGCCCCCGCTAATATGTAAATCATTATGTGAATTTCTAACGTTATTTTTTTCTTTTTTGGCTGGAACATAATCCACTCCGCCGTCTGACCAAGGATTGCAGCGAACCAACCGCCAAGCAGCCATCACCAATCCCTTTAATCCGTACGTTGAAATCGCGCTCGCTGCGTACGACGAACAAGAAGGGTAGTACTTACAGCGAGGTGGAAACATGGGAGAGATCCACTTTTGGTAAATACCAATAACGAACACTGCCAACTTCCTCATTGGGAGACCGTATTTTTCGTCAAAGTCTTCTCGATTGCCTTTGGTATTAGTCGGGAAAGTTCAGTACCGATATCTGCCCTTGATGATCCTGGTAAGGCTCTCACTACAAGTAGCGAGCCGGGTGAAAGTTGGTCAAGGCTCTCATGAAGCCTGTGTCGAATTTGGCGTGCAACTTTATGGCGCACAACCGAACCTCCCACACTTTTGTTAATGATCAATCCGCACTTAGCTGGAGTTTGTGTCCCTGTCGAATAAAGATAGACGACAAAAAACTTGCTAGATGCGCGAAAACCACTTTTTGTTGTTCGCGCAAAATCATTTGGCGAAGTTAGTCGTGCACTTCGAGGTAGCACCAGAATTGATTACGCGGAGATTCGAACGCGACCTTTGGCGCGGCGGGCAGCAAGTACAGCTCGTCCTGCTCGTGTGGCCATACGAGCGCGGAAGCCGTGTTTCTTCGCTCGCCGACGTACGTTCGGCTGGAAGGTGCGCTTGGTCATGAGAACTCCTTGAAAATTCGTCTGTGAATCAATTAATGAGAATGAGGAGGTAACGGTAGAGGTCTGGGGATAACAGGGTCAAACTGAGAGTCGACTAACCCTCCCTTAGGGCAGGCTCTTATTGAACGGTCAGAGTTGTGGATAACTACTTGCTTTTCTTCTCATTCCCCTCTACTTTCAACCTCTCCACAGGCCACTTGAGGCTCAACCTTGGGTTTAGACCACAGCCTGTGGATAACATTGTGGATGGCTCTCGAGAGGCTGGTAGATGACCCTGGTAGAAAATGATCTAGCGGCACTCTGGTCCCGGGTTATTACAGATGTTGAGATTGATACCCCCCAACACAGGGCTTTCCTCTCTCTTACCAAGCCACTAGGGCTCATAAAAGGCAATGGAATCACCAACCTTCTGGTTGCCGCACCAAACGCCTTCGCTAAAGATGTGCTCGAGACCCGCCTACGAATCGTCGTGAGCGAGGTCCTCTCTCGAGAACTGGGAGAGAAGACCAATATTGCCGTGACTGTTGATGAAGCATTGGAGCTACCAAGTCCACCGCAACCCGACATTGAGATCGAATTTATTGCTCCGAAAGTCGGAACCGGCCGTGACGATCGCGCCCCGCAATCGAGCAATGAAGTTTCTCAATTAAACCCTCGGTACATTTTCGAAACTTTTGTTATAGGTGCTTCCAACCGCTTCGCTCATGCCGCTGCAGTTGCCGTGGCGGAAGCCCCAGCCAAGGCCTACAACCCCTTATTTATTTACGGGGAATCTGGTCTTGGAAAAACACACCTTCTCCATGCGATCGGTGCGTACGCAAAAGAGTTATACGGCAGCGTACGTGTTCGGTATGTCTCGAGCGAGGAATTCACCAACGACTTCATTAACTCCATCCGTGACGATAAAGCCTCTGCTTTCCAGAGGCGTTATAGGGATCTGGACGTGCTTCTTGTAGATGACATTCAATTCCTAGAGAATAAAGAACGCACCCAGGAAGAGTTTTTTCACACATTTAACACTTTATATAACGCTAATAAGCAAATAGTAATCTCGAGTGACCGTCCACCAAAACAGCTAACAACCTTGGAAGACCGGTTACGGAGTCGATTTGAATGGGGTTTAATTACTGATATTCAGCCGCCGGAGCTTGAAACACGTATTGCCATTCTCCGTAAGAAGGCCGCGCAGGATAAATTGAATGCTCCAGATGACGTTCTTGAATATATCGCGAGCAAAATCTCTACAAATATCCGCGAACTTGAAGGTGCGCTGATCCGTGTAACTGCCTTCGCGAGTCTCAATAGGCAAGGTGTTGATTTATCTCTGGCCGAAATTGTGCTCAAGGATCTAATTCCCAATGAGTCTTCCCTTGAAATTACCAGCGCGACAATCATGGCCCAAACGGCGGCCTACTTCAGTTTGACGTTAGATGACCTCTGTGGCACTTCCCGTTCTCGAGTTCTTGTCAATGCTCGCCAAATTGCCATGTACCTCTGTCGCGAACTCACCGAACTCTCTCTTCCTAAAATAGGACAGCTTTTCGGCGGCCGGGATCACACGACGGTGATGCATGCTGACCGGAAGATTCGCCAACTAATGGCTGAGAGACGGTCGATCTACAATCAGGTCACCGAACTCACCAACCGGATCAAACAACAGACTAAAAACAGCTAGCAAAGTGGGTGATTTGGTGGAGATGTCCTATTTAGAGGTATTTACCCCCAGGTTGTGTAAAAGTTGTGGATAACTGTGGATGAACCCTTCTTTTTTGTGGGTTATTCACCTTCAGTTTCATAAAAAGGTCGGTTTTTTAAGGTTAGGCAGGTAAGAATTTTCATCTATCCATAGGTAAAGAGAGGTTTTCAACACGTTTAAAAATAGAAATCCCGACTTCATCAGGGCTTTCCTTCTTATCCACAAGAAAAGGCTCTGGTTACTACGACTATCTATATCTATTTAATGGTTGAAGGTGGAGAACTTTATGAAAGACTTTAAAGCACACGCTCCTCGGATCGAGGTTGGCGAGCTACTAAGTAAGACGAGAGGTGCGGCGTGAAATTTACCGTCGAGCAACATGCTTTAGCAGACGGCGTGAATTGGGTATCTCGGAGCCTTTCCAGCCGTCCTATTATGACCGCCCTGTTAGGCATTGTTATAGAAGCTGAAAACGGTCAAGTATTTCTCTCAGGCTCAGACCTTGAAACATCAAGCAAAGCGAATTTTACAGCCGATGTCAGCCAGAGTGGAAAAGTTCTTGTCCCTGGAAGACTACTAGCGGAAATCTCCCGCTCACTTCCTAATAAGCCAGTAACAGTTCAATTGGATGGATCGCGGGTGCTTGTTACATCCGGAACAGCAAAATTCACACTGCCTACACTTTCTTTAAACGATTACCCAAACCTTCCAGAAATTCCTGAAACAACAGGAATTATTGCAGGCGATCTTTTCGCAACAGCAGTTGCTCAAGTGGCGATCGCTGCGGGGCGTGACGACTCACTTCCTACACTCACAGGAATCCATGTCGAAATAAATCAAGACACTATGACATTGGCTGCCACTGACCGGTATCGCCTTGCGGTGCGTGAACTCCAATGGCAAGCCACTCAACCAAACTTAGAATTAGCGGCACTACTACGTGCACGAACATTGGCCGATGCGACGAAGTCTCTCACTGGTGCAAAAAATGTTTCTATATCTCTCACCTCTCCGACTTCACACGACAGGTTGGCTGGTTTTGTAAGTGACGGTAAATCCATGACTTCTAGGATGTTGGATGGAACCTTCCCTCCATATCGCCACCTACTGCCGCAGAACATCACAACAACGGCAGTGGTAGAGGTCGCACAATTTTTGGATTCTGTCCGAAGAGTCGCGCTCGTGACCGACAAGACGGTTCCACTCCGCCTTTCTTTTGCAGGGTCAACCCTTGAGTTAGAAGCTGGAGCTGGTGAAGAAGCGCAAGCGACAGAAGCACTCGAAATTTCACTCACGGGCGAACCTATTAGTATTGCTTTCAACCCAGTTTTCTTAGCCGATGGACTACAAGCTGTAGGTACACCATTTGTGCAGATTGCTTTCACGGGCTCCAATAAGCCAGCAATCCTTACAGGGAGGGCGGATCGTGATAGCGAATCAATCGAAAACTACCGTTACCTACTTATGCCGATGCGCTACGCCTCATAAATGAATGCGTATAAATCATCTATCCCTCAAAGATTTTAGGTCTTACACAGAACTAGAGTTAAATCTTAATCCTGGGGCAACGACATTTATTGGGGATAATGGATCCGGCAAGACAAATATCGCCGAGGCCATCATTTACTTGTCCTTTCTCGCTTCACACCGGGTTTCGCAGAACCAACCACTTATTCGCCTAGGCGCGGATCAAGCGGTGATTCGGGCAGAAATCGAGCGAGAAGAACGGAAACTCCAAGTAGATCTCGAAATAAATATAC
The DNA here is from genome assembly GCA_041659345.1 of Candidatus Nanopelagicaceae bacterium. Classification (GTDB taxonomy): domain Bacteria; phylum Actinomycetota; class Actinomycetes; order Nanopelagicales; family Nanopelagicaceae; genus QYPT01. Next base: position 22,368 of record JBAZYI010000010.1, read on the forward strand.
AGAAGGCAAACCGCGCCCGCCTCAACCAAAATCCGGTTCGTAGCCAGAGAGAAATTTTAGGGGCTTGTCAAAGCGTTTATTTTTCGCCGGAGGATTTAGATTTAGTTCGTGGTGATCCATCAACTCGAAGGGATTTTCTTGACCGACTCCTTATAACTCGATCACCGCGCCTAGCTGGAGTTATAAGTGATTACGAAAGAGTTGTTAAACAACGTAATGCATTATTAAAAACACGAGCTCCACAAAGCGCACTCATTCCATGGAACGAACAACTTATCTCAATTGGTTCGACGCTAACTACTGAGCGAATAAATCTCTGTGAGTTACTCAATCCATGGACCTCTGAAAATTACGCGAACCTCAATGAGATTCGTCCGTTAGCAATTTCATACAAGTCTTCAACAAATGAGCTCTCTAATGATTTCGAGCAAAATAGAGAGATTCTCAATGTGCGGTTGCAGGAGGTTCAATACCAAGAGGTAGAACGCGGAGTGACATTGGTTGGTCCACATAGAGATGACTTACATTTACAATTAGGGGAATTTCCAGCTAAAGGATATGCCAGTCACGGTGAGTCCTGGTCGGTAGCAATCTCATTACGCCTTGGCGCTTTCAACCTCTTGCAAAACGAGGGCGCAGAGCCAATACTCATTCTCGATGATGTGTTCTCAGAGCTAGATACTTTCAGACGCGCGCAACTTATGAAGGCGACACAAGTTGCAGAGCAGACGATTATCACTGCCGCTGTTGAAGAGGATCTCCCTACGGGATTGGAAACAGAACGGCGCTATGTCCAACTTGGTCGAGTGATGGATGTGAGAAACTAATGGCAAAACGTGATCTCGCTTTGGATCTCTTCAAGTCTTTTCAAACAGGCCAAACAAATCAGAAGATTCGAAAGAGGCAAGTTCGAGAGAGTACGGGCACAACAACCGATCCACAGTTATTAAAGGACCTTTTAAAGAACCTCATCACTGAACGGAATTGGGACACAGGTATTGCTGAAGGGACTCTTTTCTCCACATGGGAAGAGATTGTCGGGAATGAGATTTCGCTCCACGCCAATCCAATCTCACTCTTAGATGGGGTTTTAACAGTCCAATCCTCTTCAACAGCGTGGGCTACCCAACTTCGCCTTATTGGACCCAATCTTTTGGAGACGATTCAACGCAGCGCCCCGGGCGCTCTAGTGGAATCCATAGCCGTGATTGGCCCCCAAGGGCCTTCCTGGAAAAAAGGAATTCGGACAATTCGTGGGGCTCGGGGGCCAAGAGACACCTACGGTTGAGGCTAGGGATACCTACGGTTAAAAGCCTTAAAAAGCAACTTCCAAGAGGAACCCTTCACACCTGGTTATTTCTCGCCTCTAGTGCCGCCTCTACGGCTTATTTGCGCTACACAGATTCCATTTTCAGGCTAGGATGAGCAGGTACTTCCAGGGATAATCTCCCCAGAAGGCCGCTGGAGCCCTTTTCCTCAATTGAGGCTGGGTTAGCGTAAGGCAAGTTTAAGCTAACAGAGTCAATTAGTTAACAATTAGTTAAAAAGGGAGTCTCGTGCCGGCTAAGACAGGCAGTTATAACGCCAGTTCTATTACAGTCCTCGAAGGGCTGGAGGCAGTCCGCAAACGCCCCGGTATGTATATCGGCTCCACGGGTGAGCGAGGCCTTCATCACCTCGTCTACGAGGTTGTAGATAACTCAGTAGACGAAGCCCTGGCCGGCTACTGCACCGATATCAATGTCACATTAATGAAGGATGGAAGTCTGCAAGTCGTCGACAACGGACGAGGTATTCCTGTCGATATCCATCCGGTTGAGAAGAAGCCTGCCCTCGAAGTAGTCATGACTGTTCTCCACGCAGGCGGAAAGTTCGGCGATGGTGGTTATTCGGTTTCGGGTGGATTGCACGGAGTAGGAATTTCTGTTGTTAACGCACTGAGTAGTGACCTTTCAGTTCGCGTATATCGCGACGGCTTTATTTGGAGTCAAGATTACAAGCTGGGTGTCCCAACAGATCCTGTTTCAAAAGGCGAAGAAACCACCAGAACCGGAACAACGGTTCGATTTTGGCCGTCAGAGGATATTTTTGAGACCACAGACTTCTCTTTCGAAATTCTTTCCGCTCGCTTACGCGAAATGGCTTTTCTTAACAGCGGTCTAACCATCACTCTCGCCGATGAGCGCCCAGGCCATGTCGACGAAAAGGGCGACCCACTCTTTGTTCGCTATCACTACGAAAATGGAATCACCGATTTCGTCCGGCATTTGAATTCCACCCGTGGACAGATTCACAAGTCCATTATTGCTTTTACTGCTGAAGACAAAGTCGGCAAGATGTCACTTGAAATCTCTATGCAGTGGAATGCTGGGTTCTCTGAATCTGTTTATACCTTCGCTAACACCATCAACACGCAAGAAGGTGGAACACACGAGGAAGGTTTCAGAACCGCACTCACGTCGATTGTAAATAAGTTTGGCGAAGAGTGGGGCTTTATCCGCAAGAGAGAAGATCGCCTAACCGGAGACGATGTCCGCGAGGGGCTAACTGCCATTGTTTCAATCAAACTTGCAGAGCCTCAATTTGAAGGTCAAACAAAGACGAAGCTTGGAAACACAAACGTAAAATCTTTCACGCAGAAAGCGATCAACGAGGAGCTCACATCATGGTTTGAGCAGAACCCAGGTGAGGGTAAAGATATTCTCCGAAAAAGTATTGATGCAGCGGCAGCGCGTGTTGCGGCTAGAAAAGCGCGCGACCTTTCCCGTAACAGAAAAGGATTACTCGAAGGTCGTGGCATGCCAGGAAAGTTGGCAGATTGTCAGTGGACCGAACCTGAAAAATGTGAACTGTATATCGTTGAGGGAGACTCTGCTGGTGGCTCGACTAAAGGTGGCCGCGATTCCAGGTATCAAGCGGTTCTCCCTATCCGAGGCAAAATTCTTAACGTTGAGAAATCGCGCATTGATCGCGTCCTGCAAAATAATGAAGTCCAGGCACTGATTACAGCCCTAGGTACAGGCGTCCACGATGATTTCGACATTGCAAAATTGCGGTACCACAAGATTATTTTGATGGCCGATGCTGACGTTGACGGACAGCACATTCGTACACTTCTCCTCACTCTCCTTTTCAGATTTATGCGTCCTCTAATCGAACAGGGATTTGTGTATCTCGCCCAACCACCTTTATATAAATTAAAGTGGGGCGGTAAAGAGCCGGTTCAGTACGCATTCTCAGATCGCGAACGCGATGGATTTATCAAACTCGGAGTGGATGCAGGAAAACGTCTCCCCAAGGAAGATGGAATCCAGCGCTTCAAAGGTCTTGGTGAGATGCCTGCAAAGGAACTCTGGGATACAACAATGGACCCTCATCACCGCGTCCTCATTAAAGTCGGACTCGATGATGCCGCTGCAGCCGATGATCTCTTCTCCGTCCTTATGGGCGAAGATGTCGAACAGCGCCGTAACTTTATTCAGCGAAACGCCAAAGACGTTCGCTTCCTAGATATCTAACAAGAATATTAATAGAACAGGAAAAGGTTAAAAGGAAAACAATGGACGAGCTCAACAGAGATTTTGATCGGATAGAAGTCGTTGACCTCCAAGTGGAGATGGCGCGCTCTTACCTTGATTATGCGATGAGCGTAATTGTTGGGAGAGCTCTACCCGATGTTCGCGATGGTTTGAAGCCAGTTCACCGCCGAGTTCTCTACGCTATGTATGACGGCGGATACCGTCCCGATAAGGGCTACTACAAATCATCTCGTATCGTCGGAGATGTCATGGGTAATTACCACCCGCATGGTGACGGTGCTATCTATGACACTGTCGTCCGATTAGCCCAACCTTGGTCGCTTCGTTATCCACTCGTTGACGGTAATGGCAACTTCGGCTCTCCTGGAAATGATCCTGCCGCAGCAATGCGTTATACGGAAGCTCGTCTCTCTCCCATCGCGATGGAGATGATGCGGGATATTGATGAAGATACGGTCAATTTTTCCCCAAACTACGATGGCAGATCACAAGAACCAGATGTCTTACCCAGCCGCTTTCCAAACCTGCTTGTAAATGGAAGTGCCGGAATTGCAGTGGGAATGGCTACAAATATTCCACCCCATAACCTTCGAGAAATTGCCGAAGGTGTTGTTTGGGCTCTTGAGCATCCAGAGGCAAAATCCGACGAACTTCTCACGCAATTATTGAAAATTGTAAAAGGCCCGGATTTTCCAACGCGCGCCCTGATTGTCGGTCGTACCGGAATTGAAGTTGCATACCGAACTGGCCGTGGCTCCATCACCATGCGGGCCGTGGTCAACGTTGAAGAGATTAATAAGCGAACCTGCCTTGTGATTACTGAGTTGCCGTATCAAGTAAACCCGGACAACTTAGCGCTGAAGATCGCCGAGCTTGTTAAAGACGGAAAAATCAAAGGCATTGCAGATGTCCGCGATGAAGGAAATGAGAGATTAGGACAACGTCTCGTTGTCGTACTTCGAAACGACGCGATTCCAAAAGTTGTACTCAACAACCTTTACAAGCAGACTCAACTGCAGGACACCTTTGGCGCAAACATGTTGGCACTTGTAGATGGAGTGCCTCGCACTTTGCGTCTTGATGAATTTGTCCGCTATTACATTGAGCATCAGGTCGAAGTTATTGTCCGGCGGACAAAATACCGTTTAGCCGAGAAAGAACGACGGGCCCACATCCTTCGCGGATATCTCAAAGCGCTCGATGCGCTCGATGCTGTCATCGCGCTTATCCGTGCAAGTTCAACTCCAGAAGAAGCTCGAACCGGTTTGATGAAGTTGCTAGAGGTTGATGAAATTCAAGCAAATGCCATCTTGGATATGCAACTTCGTCGGATTGCAGCACTGGAGCGCCAGAAGATCAATGATGAGTACGACGGCCTAATGGCTGACATTGTCGAACTCACAGCAATTTTGGCGAGCAATGAGAAACAACGTGAAATTATCAAGACAGAGCTTTCAGATTTGGTAGCCAAATACGGAGATGAACGGCGCACGCAAATTGTTGCTAGCGAGGGTGATTTCTCTGCCGAAGATTTGATTCCAGATCAGGATGCCGTGGTTACCATTACCCATACAGGGTATGCAAAGAGAACACGTGCCGAGCTTTATCGTTCGCAGAAACGTGGCGGTAAGGGAGTGAAGGGCGCCTCGCTAAAGCAAGATGATGTTGTCGATCATTTCTTTGTTGCCTCAACTCATGATTGGCTCCTCTTCTTCACAAACCAAGGCCGCGTTTATCGATCCAAAGTTCATGAATTGCCAGATGCTGGTCGCGATGCGCGAGGACAGCATGTCGCGAATCTCATGGCATTCAAGCCGGATGAACAGATTGCACAGGTACTTTCCATCAAGGATTACGGAGTCCAGCCATATCTAGTTCTGGCAACCAAGAATGGTCTCATTAAAAAATCCGCATTGAGTGAATATGACTCGCCTCGTGCAGGTGGATTGATTGCGATCTCTCTGCGACCAGGTGATGAAGTTGTCAGTGCGGCCCTCGTCAATGGAAATGATGAGCTCCTTCTGGTCTCCAAAAAAGGCATGGCATTGCGCTTCTTGGCAGATGATGATGCTCTTCGCCCGATGGGTCGATCAACTAGCGGTGTGATCGGAATGAAATTCCGCGATGGCGACGAGCTTCTCACCATGGCAAGAATTAATACGCAAGATTCAAATCTTCTCGTCTTCACTGCAACCGATGGCGGTTACGGAAAGAAGACACCGCTGGACGAGTATCGAGTTCAGGGACGCGGCGGGATTGGAATCAAGGCAGCCAAGATTGATGAGGGCTCCCGCGGGGTTCTTGTCAGCGCCCTCGTTCTCCGGGAAGACGATGAGGTCCTGGCCATAACATCCGCCGGTACCGTCATGCGGACCCCGGCCTCAGAAGTGCGCCAAACTGGCAGGGATTCAATGGGTGTCAGGTTGGTCAATCTAGATGAGGGGGTTCAGGTACTCTCAGTCACCAAGAGCGCGGAGGTGGAATCAGAGTAATCAGTTTGGGGTCTACATCTAAATACCTGTAGCCTTACGCAGGTTTTCGGGCCTTTAGCTCAGCCTGGTTAGAGCGCTTCCCTGATAAGGAAGAGGTCGGAGGTTCAAGTCCTCCAAGGCCCACTCCCGTTAACCACGGGGACTTAGCTCAATTGGTAGAGCACCGCCTTTGCAAGGCGGGGGTTAGGGGTTCGATTCCCCTAGTCTCCACATGACAAACACTTCAGCAACCCTGCACACCTCATTGGGCGACATCGTCATCGAACTATTCCCCAATCACGCCCCTAAGACAGTTGCAAACTTCGTTGAACTAGCAACTGGCGCTCGCGAATGGACCGACCCTAGGAATGGCGAGAAGACGACTGCCAACCTGTACGACAACACCGTTTTTCACCGTGTTATTAGCGGGTTCATGATTCAAGGCGGAGACCCATTGGGGCGCGGAACGGGCGGCCCAGGCTACAAATTCGCAGATGAATTCCACGGTGAGTTGGTTTTTGATCGTCCGTACATTTTAGCAATGGCCAATTCTGGCCCAGGAACCAACGGTTCACAGTTTTTTATTACGGTTGCACCAACGACCTGGCTCAACCGCAAACACACAATCTTCGGTGAAGTAAAAGATGTCGCGAGCCAAGGTGTTGTAGATAAGATCGCGCAATCAAAAACTGATGGACAAGACCGTCCAGCTACACCGATAACGATTAATTCCGTCACGATCGCGTGAAGCGAAACGCCACCACAGGGCTCATAACAATAATCTGTGGGTTTTACCTTCTTCAGTTACTTGTACCCTCTCTGCAGGTCGATCTGGGATTATTCAAAGGCCCAGTCGACGGACATGGTGTTGCCGCGGGTGAGTGGTACCGAGTAATCACTGTTGCCCTTATTCATGGAGGCTTCATGCATCTCGGCTTCAATATGTATGCACTTCTGGTTCTTGGAAACCCACTCGAACAATTATTTGGCCGGACTCGATTCCTCTCCATATTCTTCTTCTCACTGATTGCCGGCTCGCTCACATCGCTCTATCTCAACCCGCTCTATCAGCTCTCAGTAGGCGCTTCAGGGGCACTTTTCGGCCTATTTGGTGCCTTTGCTCTGGTGGCAAAGAGGATCGGGGCGGATGTAAAAAGCATCCTGGTCATCATTGGCATCAACTTTGCAATGGCTTTCTTCCTGCCAGGAATTGACTGGCACGCTCACCTAGGCGGACTTATCGGTGGTCTAATCGCCACCACCCTGATTCTTCGCGTCAAGAGCTGAGTTATCCACAGGAGTTATCCCCTATGTGGAGAATTACAGAGGTGTAATTTACCTCTTTAACGCCACTTGGTCGCGAGGGTGAAGCCCACACCAATAAAGCCAAAGCCCACCACCATGTTCCACGCGCCGATCCCTGGGATCGGATAGCCAGTTGAGGTGACGTAGAAAATCACAATCCAGATAAGACCCGCAAGAAAGGCTGAGACCATAACAGGGGCGAGCCAGCGAGGGCTCTCCGTCGGCAGAGCGACAGGATGGAGCAACTCTGCGGGGACGGTCTTCTTATCTTTTTTACGGAGCTTCGATTTTGGCATAGAAGAGGGTAACACGGGGGCATAGATTTTTAATATTTGGCCTCCCAAGCGCGAGGTGGCCACAATGCGAGAGAATTCATCCCATGTCCGCGCGGAAGATTCTCGTCATCGATAATTACGACTCCTTTGTATTCAATCTCGTTCAATATCTCGAACAACTGGGAGCCGAGTGCACGGTTGTTCGAAATGACGAGATCGATGTAAGTGTGGCTGGCTCATACGACGGAGTTCTTATTTCACCCGGCCCTGGTACGCCAGAGCGCGCCGGAGTTAGTATGGCGATGGTGAGTTATTGCGCCGACCATAAGATCCCACTTTTTGGCGTCTGCTTAGGACATCAAGCGATCTGTACTGCATTTGGCGCAACCGTTTCACGAGCCCCCGAATTACTTCACGGCAAAACTTCACGTGTGAGTCACATTGGAGTCGGCGTTCTAGCCGATGTTCCCTCTCCTTTCACAGCCACTCGCTATCACTCGCTAGCTGTCGAGCGATCGACCTTGCCGGAAGAACTTCAAGTTACTAGTGAGACGGAGTCGGGTGTTGTCATGTCGGTTCGCCACAGACACTTACCGATCGAAGGTGTTCAGTTTCATCCAGAGTCCGTCCTTACCGAATATGGCCATCACATGTTGGCTAATTGGCTCACCGAATGTGGGGATGAAAATGCCAGAAAGAAATCTGTAGGTCTTTCTCCTGTAGTTGCTAAAAATTAATAATTTCTAATTGGTGGGAATAGTTGTGTCGATCGGCGTTGGGCTAGGAAGTTCAGTGCGATTAATCGTGATGGTGACTGTGGATCCAATTGTCTGAGTAGTCCCAGCTTCAGGTGCCTGTGCGAGAACGACGCCGGCCGGTTGAGAGATATCGGTGCCATCAAGGACTCGCACGAGGAATCCAGCTTGCGCTAAAACGGTCCGAGCTGGAATTTCCTGTAACCCAATTAAAAGTGGAACTTCAACATCACCACTTGCGATCTGCAGAGTGACTCCACTGCCAGAAGGAAGAATGGATCCACCATCAGGGGTGACTTTCAAAACTGTTCCTTGCGGTTTATCCGAGGGAACTGCTTGCGTCTGTGCAATGACAAGACCTGCGGCTGCCAAACTTGCACGTGCATCCGACAACGACATCCCTAGTAGATCCGAGGGGACAGTTGCGTCGCCGACCCCGTCTGAGATCGTAAGTACAACAGCGGTGCCCTCTCTCACCTTAGTTGTCGCTAGAGGTACCTGATCAATCACCCTACCTATCGGCATAGTCGGGTTATGAGCGTGTTGAAGGGTTACGACGAAGCCAAGAAGTTGAGCCTGCGCCGCCTCTGGAGTTAGGCCAACAACATTAGGCAGAGAAATCATTTTCTCGCCCTGAGATCTATTAAGGGCACCTATACCAAAATTAACCAACACGCCGACGAGAAGCACGCTAATGGCCGTCGTTATTAATTTACGTCTACTCATTTTCTTCCGAGGAATCTTGGTAGTAATTACTCGACCAGCGCGAAGGTTCTTTATGTCATCCAACATCTGTGATGCGCTCTGATAGCGATCGTCGGGATTCTTCGCCAGCGCAACGCTCAGCAATATGTTCAAACCATCAGGCAATTCTGCGTTCAGGGTGCTTGGTTTTATCAGTTCCCCTGAAACATGCTGAAAAGCAATCGAAACTGGAGTGTCCCCCGTATAAGGCGGTCTCCCTACAAGCACCTCATACAGTAGGCAACCCACTGAGTAGATATCGCTTCTGTAATCGGCCACTGCGCCCATTGCTTGCTCTGGTGATAGGTATTGAGCCGTACCAACAACATTCCATGTGCTAGTGAGGGTGGCTCCAACGTCATCGAGGGCACGCGCAATACCAAAATCCATTACCTTGACTACGCCCTGATCAGTAATCATGACGTTCGCCGGCTTAATGTCGCGGTGGACGATTCCGCAGTTGTGCGAGTATTCAAGAGCAGCCAAAATACCTTCACCAATTTCGAGTGCTCGATCAATAGGCAGTCGCTCGCCTTGATGGATTAATTCTCGAAGGGTGTGGCCCGAGACCAATTCCATAACAATATAGGGAGCGGGTTCTTCTCCCGAGTCGTACACCGCGACAATTCCAGGATGATTCAATCCCGCCGCCGCCAGGGCCTCCTTGCGAAACCGTGCAACGAAGGAAGGGTCGCGTGCAAGATCACTTCGTAGAACTTTAATGGCAACTTTCCGAGAGAGTCTCTGGTCATCTGCAATATAGACATCAGCCATTCCACCGGAGCCGATCATCTCGCCAAGTTTGTATCTTCCTCCTAGAAGTGCACTCATCCCTCTGCCTCTTTATCAAGTGCTGCACCTAGTAATGTCACAGGAAATACAGCGGGAATCGTGGCCGAGGAGAGCTCATCATTTTCTCGATCGATATCTGCAAGTATCACAGTGACATTATCGGGTGCACCAGCCGAATAAACAGCATCGACTAAGAAGGCGAGGGCTTCCTCACGATCTCGGATCTTTAGACCGCTCTTAATTTCCTTCTCACTAAGAACTCCAGACAATCCATCACTGCAGAGTAAGAAGCGATCCTTAGGATTAGTTTGATAAATCATGAGAACTGGCGAAAGCGGTCCAGCACCCATTAAGGCTTGTGTCAGAAAGGATTTCTGAGGGTGCTCGTGGGCTTCTTCTGAAGAAACTGATCCTTGATCGAGAAGCTCTTGCAAAACCGTGTGATCGTGGCTTATCTGAGTCAGGGTATTTCCTCGAAGTCGATAACATCGTGAATCACCAACATGGAGCAGTGCCACCTTTTTATCTGATTTTCTCCCGTACATCATGAGTGCACTCAATGTCGTACCCATGCCCGTTAGATCATCGTTTAGATTGGCAACTCGTCCGATCTCTGAATCGATCTCTTGCAAAGTGCTTAAAAGCAGATCTTCAATTGAATCGTTATCGACTCCTCCGCTTTCTAAGATAGGAGCCAAATCAGCAAGTGTCTTTACTGCTAGAGAAGAAGCCACTTCTCCGCCTGCATGGCCTCCCATACCATCCGCGACAGCGAGGAGATAAGGATGAATCAGTGCTGAATCTTCATTGCCGGATCGAACTAGACCAACGACAGAGCGCGCGGCGATCGCAAAGCCAGCAGTAATCTTCTCGCTCACCGTGCTCCCCTCCGCCCTTTGGATGCGATCCCGTTCGAGACCTAAGCGTTAAGCCTAATGGTGATAATCTCAGTCAAGGCGTGAGTGGCGGAACGGCAGACGCGCACGGTTCAGGTCCGTGTACTCGCAAGGGTGTGGGGGTTCAAATCCCCTCTCGCGCACGCATGTGAACTATTCACGGCCTCATCAGTTAGAAAAATCGACATGCAGAGTTGGATAGCGCCCCAGAGAGTAGGCAAAGTCCTCTCCAGCCGAGATTTCAATTGGCGGCACGATCGAACCAATTAGTAGGAACTCGCCTGCTTTAACTCCGCCATTGAACTCCTCAGCAACTTGGGCGAAGTGATGAAGAATTACGGGTATTTCCCCAGTCAACTCTTGTAAATTTTCCACGTTTACAGTGAGTCCATTCGGCATCCGAACAGTTGCGGTAAGACCGTCGATACTGCCGCCCAGGCGAGATTCATCTCGCTCTCCAAGAATGTAATACCGTTGAAAAATGTCTCCTGCCAGAATGGACTCTGGATCTGTCGAGGGAATATCAAGGTCGGCAAATTCAATAGCTGGGCCAAGTGCCGAGATGCAACTTAGGACCTCATCAACGCTGGCGGAGTGCGGGATGTCCTTGCCAAAATAGATCGCGATTTCTGCTTCACCCACCGGTTTAGTCCACGCGGATATATCTATCGTCCTTCCAGATGAGACTTGGTTGCGATCGAGAAGGTATCCAACCAAAGGTTTTTCGATCTGCAATTTTGTAAGTCCGGTGGGAGAGCCGAATGCGAGTTTCCACCCGATATGACGGGCACCTTGGGCTAGATCATTTTTTAGTTTGAGTTGAAGCGCACTCATTCCACGCGTGATCCGATGGTCATTTTTCCAATTAGTCATGCGCGACTTCGTAGCCAGAATCTTCGAGAGATCCCGCACCACTCCAGCCCCAAATTAATATCACATCGGAATCTGTGGTGTTTTTGAATCCGTGCCAATGCTCTCTAGGTATTAGCACGACATCACCTTCTTTTGCAGGGCGCTCGCCTTCGTTGGTGTACATCACTCCAGAGCCTTGAAGTACGATCCAAAATTCTTCGCAATTGAAGTGTCGGTGGCGGTCATGCATTGCACCAGGGGGAAGGACGGTCCGTCCGACCAGAAGTTCTTTTGAATTTGCGGTGGCCTTATCAATGAGAAATTGCACCTGCATATTTACCCAGCCTTCGTCGCGGCGAAGTCCTTCGACGGTTGGGACATTCTTGAAGTTTGTAGTGAAGAGTTGCATTTCCGATCCATTACCTTCGTTTTTCATTGACTCAATCCCCCCATTCGCCGGTATGCCTCAAAGGCTATGACAAAGTCGTGATGGCCAAGACCGAATCCACGAGACGCGTTCATCATTTCGTTAGCAGATGCGGCCATCGGCAAAGGTATTCCAAGTTTTCTGCCTTGTTCAAGGACTAAGGTCATATCTTTCTGTTGCAGGGCTACATCGGCCAATGGTTTCTCTGGCATCTGCCCTTCCAAGATGAAAGGTCCGCGGTAAGCCAATACTGGAGAAGCGGCAACACTATTGAGAATCGCTCCAACGACGGCCTCTCGGTTAGCGCCACCTTTCTCTGCGAGTGCGACTGCTTCCCCAAAAGCGATCACTTCCACCATGAGCAGAAGGTTGATCGACAGTTTTGTCTGAATAGCCAGGCCACTAGGGCCTATATAAGACGCTTTTGCGCCGATATCGAGTAGAACATCACGCACCTTCGCAAAGGCGGTTTCATCACCACCCACCATGACAGATGCCTTGCCCTGAACAACAGTGACTGGGCTGCCTGAAATCGGAGCATCGACCATAGTTTTACCAGCAGCCGCAAAGGCGGCATT
>JBAZYI010000011.1:0-34706 GCA_041659345.1 Candidatus Nanopelagicaceae bacterium
TGCTCTACCAAGCTGAGCTACCCCGCCGAGCCCCCCAACGGAATCGAACCGTTGACCTTTTCCTTACCATGGAAACGCTCTACCGACTGAGCTAGGGGGGCGCTGAATGCTCGTGAAGCGTACAGGTATTGCGGGGCTTTCAAAAAATCCTCTATCTACGTGGCTGGATTCAATGTGATTTTGCCAGTGGTTTCGCGGGCAACTGGGAAGGGCCAACTCCAGTTATTGACTTATCACTACGAACGATATCTACTGTGATAATGGAGAGGCGGGATCGATTGCGATCGGTTATGCGCGCGCTTGTAGCGGTAACAGCGCTCTTGGTCTCCCCGCAAGTCCTTCTGATGGCGCCCACATCAGCGAACGCCGTTCACGTCAGGATCGCCGTCGGTGACGGACCCAAAGAAATTGCCATCAATCGGGCGGGCACCTTCGCCTACGTCGCCAACTATTTCTCTGACTCTGTGTCGAGAATCAATTTAGCCACGAATGCAGTTAACGCCACGATCAGCGTCGGTGACGGACCGGATAATATCGCCATCAATCCCGCGGGCACCTTCGCCTACGTCGTCAACTACGAATCTGACACGGTGTCGAGGATCAATTTGGCCACAAATACCCGTGACGCCACAATCCCCGTAGGTGACGAACCGGGACAAATCGCCATCAATCCGACGGGCACTTTCGCCTACGTCGTCAACCACGAATCTGACACGGTGTCGAGAATCAAATTGGCCACGAATACAGTTGACGCCACGATCTCCGTCAGCGACGGACCGACGGGAGTCGCCATCAATCCAGCGGGCACCTTTGCCTACATCCTAAATGAAGTCACCAGCGGCGATAACTTGGGCTCCGGCACAGTGTCAAAACTCAATTTGGCTACGAATAGGGTCGACGACACAATCACCGGCGTCAATGAATCTGGATCCATCGCCATCAATCCAGCGGGCACCTTTGCCTACGTCACCAGTTGGGGCACTGGCACGGTGTTGAGGATAAATTTGGCCACAAATAGGGTTGACGCCACGATCGCGGTCGGCGACAGACCGATAGGAATCGCCATCAATCCAGCGGGCACCTTTGCCTACGTCACCAATTTCGACTCTGACACGGTGTCCAAAGTCGATTTGGTCACGAATACGGTTAAAGCCATAATCACAGGCGTCTACGGACCTGAGGAGATCGCCCTCAATCCGATGGGCACCTTCGCCTATGTCGCCGAAAGTATGGGAGACATGGTGGCGAGGATTAGTTTGACTATCTCTGCGCCCGAACTGAGGGTAAAAAGATCTATCCCCGCAAAGTTAATTGCCGCCTATGCCGCGCTCCCAATGAAGGAAGGTGCAACCCTTTCACTTCGGGTCGGAACCTCGTCGACGAAATTTTGCAGAGTTTCCGGAATAAATCTGATTGGCGTGAGGGTCGGACCCTGCAATGTAACGGTCACCATGAAACCAAGAGTAGGAAAATTGATCTCTCGGCCAGTTACGTTGAGCGTGACAAAGTAGCGATCGTGTCCGCCCGTGCACCCGCCGCAAAGGTTGCATGCCCATATATTTCGGAGCTTGGCTCTTCTGCCCCACGACCAATTATCGGTACCGCTTGGCTTAGTTCGTACTAGTTGGCCACACGACATTCCCCTCACTTACCCCTCACCAGTGGGAGAAAAGTGACAGTTTTAGGTCAGTTTAAAAAGTCGAATTCGAATGAAATCATGCCTGCTTTGACTTTGCTAGTGGAATCCATCAATTAAAAGACGAAATTGAAGACTTTTCCTTACCATGGAAACGCTCTACCGACTGAGCTAGGGGGGCGCTGAATGTGGGTCAGCGTACAGGCTGAACTCACCATTCAGAAAATTGCAGGCTTAAAGAGCGGGATTGAGAGTCACCTTTCCAGTCGTCTTCCGGGCAAGAACTTGGCGTAGCGCCTCGCTTGCTTGGCTCAATGGGAAGATCGGTCCGACGACCGGATGGAGTTTGCCTGCCTCAATAAGTTTAAAGAGTTCCAGGATCACGTCATTAACCAGTGCAGGATTTCCAAAGCAGTTGCCGAGCCAGAACCCGGCCACTGTCTTGGTTCCGGCAAGGAGAGCGGTCGGAGCAATGGGAGTGGCAGGGACTCGAGATGCAGACCCAAATGTGACGAGACGGCCAAATGGAGCAAGGACAGCGAGGCTGGCATCAAAAGTCTTTCCTCCAACCATCTCCAGAACGATGTTCACTCTCTTTCCATTATTGGCAGCGAGAATCGCAGCACCTAGATCTTCAGAATTGGCGTCGACGGTTACGTCGGCTCCCAAAGACTTCGCCAACTCTCGCTTATCGATTGAAGATGCAACTGCTATCACCCGTGTTCCCCACATTTTTGCCAGTTGAATCGAAACTGTTCCGACTCCTCCAGCGGCTGCATGAACCACCACTGACTCACCGGGCTTGATGTGTCCAATCGTCTGCAAGATGTGCCACGCGGTGGTTCCCTGAACCAACATTGCGAGCGCCTGCTCATCACTCACGCCAGCGGGAATCTCGACGCACTGCGTCTTATCGGCAAGTGCCTTCTGCGCATAACCACCCGAGACCGCTGCCAGCACTCTCTTGCCGGAGGCCGACATTCCAACAACCTCAAGCCCTGGGAGAAATGGAAGAGTCTGTGGAACGCGATAACTGTTTTCAATCTGATGTGTATCCGCGTAGTTGACCCCGATAGAGGTGACCGAAATCAGTTCTTGCGCCTGGCTGGGAACCGGATCTGCGAGATCGACGTACTCCATGACTTCTGGGCCACCAAAACGCTCGACTCTGATTGCTTTCATGATGGGTAGCCTAAACCCGGAGGAACTGTTATTTACGCAACACTTTCATCACTTAAATCAATATCTCCATTACCGTGTGACTATGAAGGTGACGGCCCTGATCCAGAACAAGCGAGCGGTTGTCGTTGCCATCGGTGATGACAGATACCTAAGCCGACTTCGATCCAGCGGAATCCGACCTGGGGCGAAGATTGAACTGGTCGCCCGAACCTCATCTCGCGGCTTTCTGGTCAAAGTAGATGACACTCGCCTCGTTCTGGGTTACGACTTAGCAGAGAAAATTCGCTGTGATTACTTCACTTGAGCGAGATTGGTAGCCCGAGTCATGTGCTCATCGTGTGATCAGAATAAGCACCCGACTACCGCCCTCAAAACACCGTTGGTCGCTCTCGTAGGACGGCCAAATGTCGGAAAGTCCACACTCTTCTCTCGCATTTCGGGAATTCATCGCAAGATGGGTAACTGGCCAGCCACGACTGTGGAGGTTGGCTCGGCCGATATCGTCGTCAACGGAGAAGAATTTCGTATCCTTGATATTCCCGGGATTTCTAGCCTTTCCCCTGCCTCCCCCGATGAAAAACTCACCCACGACATCCTCATGGAGGATGACCTGGATCTCATTGTTGCCATCGTCGATGCATCCAACATCGCACGATGTCTCTTTTTGGTCTCCCAACTCAAGGAACTCAATAAACCAATGGTCGTAGCACTAACCATGACCGATATTGCACGCAGGCGCGGAATTTACGTGGACATCGAGGCGCTTTCTCGTGGTCTAGATATCAAAGTGGTCGCAGTACTTCCGCGCTCAAAGAATGGAACGGCAGAACTCGAAAAAATCCTGACTCAAACTCTTGCACAATTAAAGACAGATGAAAGAGATCTCAAGGAATCAACTCCACCTCTCGGAGATGATCAACGAATTAGCTTTGTGAGCGATCTCATCACTTCATCAGTAACACGAACAAGTACGCGGCCTACGCTTTCAGACCGGGTCGACCGTTTTCTCACGGCACCAATCTCGGGAGCACTCACTCTTCTGGGTGTGCTTTGGATTGTCTTCCAGTCAACAACCACACTTGCTTCACCATTTCAAAATTGGATTTCGTCCATCATTTCGGGAGTGATCACTCCACCGATAGAAGATGTTCTCATTTCCACCCCATGGCTAAAAGGGTTGATCGTCGATGGAGTAATAAGTGGGGTCGGCACTTTGCTTACTTTCTTACCCGTAATGAGCATTATGTTCCTGCTCCTTAGCTTGCTTGAAGACTCTGGTTATATGGCTCGTGCGGCCGTTGTATCAGATCGGCTGATGCGGTTCGCAGGGTTGCCCGGAAAAGCACTACTGCCACTCATAGTCGGATTCGGCTGCAATGTTCCTGCAGTCAGTGCAACCAGGGCACTCTCAGATGCTCGACATCGACTCATTGTGGGTTTATCTGTTCCGTTCACTGCGTGCTCTGCACGCCTGGCCGTCTATATATTTGTAGCGGGCATCTTCTTTGGGGGAAATGCCGGGACTGTGGTTTTTGGTATGTATATCGTCTCAATCACCTTGGTAATCCTTTTTGCACTTTTCTTACGACTCACTTTAATCAAGGGCGCTATGCGCGAACCATTATTGATTGAACTACCTCCCTACCGACTTCCCACAACCACTTTCGTTTTTGCCGATGCCTGGCTACGGGTCAGAGGTTTCCTCAAAGAGGTGGGTGGGATCGTTGTAATCACAGTAGTGGCAATTTGGTTCTTGATGGCTGTTCCAATATCCGGGAACCATCAATTTGCAAATACACCAGTGAACGAAAGTGCCTATGGCGCAATCGCAAAGGGAATAACCCCAATTTTCGCTCCGACAGGATTCGCTGATTGGCATACCGCGGGCGCGCTTGTCACAGGCTTCGTCGCAAAAGAAGTTGTAATTTCCTCCTGGGCTCAAAATTATTCGGTGGATTCACCTAATCGCCAACTCATAATTTCAGATCTTGGGAAGAAACTTAAACTCGACTTCGAACGATCGAGTTCTGGACATTCCAGCGCCGCAGTGATCGCGTTCCTCATTTTCTTAACGAGTTACACACCGTGCGTTGCAACGATAGCGGCGCAACGCCGAGAGTTTGGCTTGAAATGGGCTCTCACGGGAGTTGCATTCCAACTTGCCATAGCTTGGCTCTTGGCAGTTGCTGTATTCCAAATCGGAAGATTGCTGATTTGATGTCCACACCTAGAGATCTCGTACTTGCCGCTTATGTATCGGGAACTTCGACACGACGTAAAATTGTCGAAGTCACACTTTTAGATCCCGACATAGTTGACCTGATTATTGACACAATGATCCATTCTGGAGAAATGAATCGGTACGTTCTCCAAAAAGATTGCGAATTCGGAGGCTGTCGGGGATGCCCACTATCGGAAGGGTGCGCTCCGTGACCTACCATAGCGTCATGGACCAGCAAGTGGTTGCTCGCGCTCTCGCAATGGCATCTGAAAGAAGCGCGGCTACCGGCGTATCAATTCGAATTCTCAACGGGGTCGAAGAGCAGAACTTAGCCCGTCAAATCTTCGATGAAGTCTGGCCAACGGATGAAGGCACACAGATCACTGCGAATTTGCTGCAGGCGATGTCACATAACGGAACGTACGTTTCCGGTGTTTTTGTTGAAGGTGAGATTGTTGGTGCAGCATTCGCGTTTCCCGGCGTCGATGAGCACGGTCACCTCCATCTCCACTCACATATGGCTGCAGTGAAAGAGAATTTTCGCGATCGAAGTATTGGAAGCACTCTGAAGTGGCACCAACGCGCCTGGGCACTGGAGCGGGGATATGAAGTAGTTACATGGACTTTTGATCCACTTGTAAGACGGAATGCAAGACTCAACCTCGTGAAACTAGGCGTGCGGGTCTTTGACTACTTTCCCAATTTTTACGGTGATCTTCCAGATGCACTCAACGCAGGCGATCCCACAGACCGCGTCATTGCCAGATGGGATCTTCTCTCTGAATCAACACTTTCGGCGGCGAGTTCTCGAAATCTTGAGAAATTATCGGACGCAATTCCTGTGGCGCTTTCCAATGACAATGGAAAACCAACCCATCACGAGGTAATTGCGGATTCATTTCAAGTTCTCTGCTATTTACCCAACGACATTATTGAAATCCGATCGCAAGACAATGCTCTAGCTCTTGAGTGGCGTTTGGCACTGCGTGCTGAACTTCATCCAAGACTCATCTCGGGTTGGCACATTTCTGGCTTTACTCATGATGGTGCCTACCTAGTGACCAACAATGGAAAAGAAAGGGTGAAGTAAATGCGGATCAAGGACGTCGAATTACGCATTATTAAATTGCCACTGGTGAGACCTTTCCGCACTTCTTTCGGCACACAGTACGAACGCGAACTGCTCTTAATGAAAATAACCACACATGAAGGCGCAGAAGGATGGTCGGAGTGCGTCGCCATGTCCGAACCCCTCTACTCACCCGAATACACGCACGCAAGTCAGGATGTCATGGAGCGTTTTCTCTTGCCCAAAATTTTCGAGTACGGAGATATCCGGGCTGAAGAAGTCGCCATCGTACTCAGACCGTTCCTCGGTCACCAGATGTCCAAAGCCAGCGTTGAAAGTGCGATCTTGGACGCACAGTTGAAATTGGAAGGTGTCTCTTTCGGCTCCTACTTCGGTTCCTCCCGCGACGAGGTGGACTGCGGAGTCTCAGTTGGAATCACACCCACGATCGACAAATTGGTGGAAGAAGTCTCCCTCTACATCTCTGAGGGCTACCGTCGAATTAAGCTAAAGATAGAGCCAGGCTGGGATATTGAGCCAGTTCGAGTGATCCGAGAAATTTGGCCAGATATTCCATTACAGGTGGATGCAAATCAAGCCTACACACGTGCCGACAGTGCACACCTCAAAGAACTTGATCCATTTAGTCTCTTGTTAATTGAGCAACCGCTGGATGAACATGACATCCTCGGGCATGCAATGTTGGCTAAGGAAGTTGCCACACCAATCTGCTTGGATGAATCAATTACCTCGCTCGAATCAGCAAGAGATGCGCTCGCCTTGAAGGCCACGACAATTATCAATGTTAAGCCAGGCCGAGTCGGAGGTTATCTCGAATCGATAAAAATTCATGACCTCTGCGTAGAAAACAATATTGCGGTCTGGTGCGGGGGAATGTTGGAAACGGGAATTGGTCGGGCTGCGAATGTCGCCCTCGCCTCACTGCCTGGGTTCACACTTCCAGGAGACACAAGTGCATCATCACGTTATTACCACCGGGATATCACCACACCTTTCGTAATGACACATGGTCGCTTGCGAGTTCCTACCGAACCTGGCTTCGGTGTTGCCATCGACTTGGATTTCATCGAAGAACTGACGACGTCTAGAAAAGTGGTGGTCGCCCCATAGGCTCTCAACCAGAAGGGTTCGAACGCTAATTCCCGGATTGCAGCCTGGAGTTAAAGAATGTTTCTATCTCTTTGGGATCCTCGATTTCCATTAACTTCTTCATGAAATCGAGATCCTGCACCGCAGTAACCACCGTCATTAATAGATCAACCTGCGCTTTGGGGTCGGTAATGAGAAGTGGGATGATGATTGAAACTTCTACTGTGTTATCAGTTGATCCCATCTCGCCAAAAGTAACTGGTTGGGCCAGTCGGAAGAATCCAATCCCACTGGCTTTCACGTACGTCGAATCTGTATGCGGAATTGCAACCGGAATGGGCGTTGGCAAGCCAGTCGGAAACTCTTTCTCCCTATCTACCACTGCGGCGAGCCAAGATTGCTCCACCAAATCCAACTTGTACCCGCAAGTAGCAATCTTCCCTAGGGCATCGGCTGCTGAACTCACATCTAGCGAGGTAGCGCAGAACCCGCTTAAAAATTTTGGAATTGCCGACATAGGACTCAGAATAGCGCTTCCTTAAAGAGCCTTGTAATACACTGCAAATGCAGAATAACTCGCTCCGTGCATTCGGTGCGATTGGAGGTCTCGATGGCGAAAAAAGTCTTGGTGATTTGTGGCACGGGAATTGCTACCTCAACAGTTGTCGCAATTAGAATTCGAGAATTTTGCGCAACTAGAAATATTCCCGTCGAAGTGTCTCAAGGCAAAGTTATGGATATTGTGCGAGGGATTGAGGGTTACGACCTCATCGTCGCTACAACTCCAATTCCATCGAAAATAGACATTCCCGTTATCCAAGGCTTGCCTTTCTTAACTGGAGTCGGTGTTGAAGCAACCTTGGAGAAGATTGCGCAAGCATTGAGCTAACTCGAATTTCCCGTTAGCAAACAACTTAACGAGGAGAAAAATGAACGGAACTCTTGAAGCAATAAGTAAGCTCTTTCTCGACCTTGGAGCATCAATAGCTCTTCCGATTTTGATCACGATATTTGGCGTCGCACTCGGCGAAAAATTACCGCGTGCTTTCCGAGCAGGCGTCATGATCGGAATTGGCTTTATCGGAATTAATCTCATTATCGGACTACTTTTCGGCCAAGTGGGCCCAGCGGCAGAAGGTCTCGTCCATCGATTCAATGTGGACCTCAGTATCGTCGATGTTGGCTGGCCAGCAAGTGCCGCCATTGCCTTCGGCTCTAAAGTGGGCGCAGTTATCATCCCGGTCTGTCTTCTACTCAATGTAGTTCTACTCTTTTTAGGACTAACAAAGACATTTGATATTGACCTTTGGAACTACTGGCACTTCGCTTTCATTGGTGGCTTAGTCGGAAGCATCACCCATAGTTATGCCAAGGGAATTGCAACTGCATGCATCGCGATGGTTCTTACCCTGGCATTGGCAGACTGGGCTGCGCCGCGAATTCAAGCGCATTACGATTATCCGGATATTTCTTTCCCACACGGAACTTCTGCACCATATGCGCTCTTAGCATTTCCCCTGAACTGGGTTTTCGACCGCATTCCAGGATTTAGAAACCTTAAAGCGGATCCTGATTCAATCCAGAAGCGCTTTGGCATCTTTGGTGAATCCATGATGCTGGGACTCGGCATTGGATTGCTACTCGGAATTGCCGGATACGGATTAAGCGATCCACGCGCCGACATCATCAAGATCCTCGGCCTAGGTATCAACCTGGCGGCAGTCATGTTGCTCCTTCCGAGAATGGTCTCAATCTTGATGGAAGGCCTGATCCCTATCTCCGAGGCCGCACGTAACTTCGTGCAGAAGCGCTTCCCAGGTCGTAAGTTCTACATCGGCTTGGATTCTGCAGTAGTGATTGGACAGCCCGCAGTTATTGCCACATCACTCATCCTCGTTCCGGTGACTTTACTCACTGCAATCGCCTTAGCGCCTATGGGAAACAAGGTTCTACCACTTGTCGATTTAGCAACCATTCCATTCATAGTCGCATTGATGGTTCCAATTTTCCGTGGAAACATAGTTCGATCCATAGTCGGCGGAGCGATCGCGATTGGTGCTGGCTTATTCATCGCCACTGCAATTGGGCCAACTCTCACCTCAGTGGCTGTTGAATCTGGATTCGAGAATACAACAGGCGGAACCATTTCCTCTCTCGTCGACGGCGCAAACCCGATGACGGGATTGTTCTATTGGCTCGGCAATGTAGGCGGCTGGTTTGGCATTGGCGCACTTGGCGTGGCCAGCCTGGCTTTTGCTTTCTGGGTAAAAATGAAAGTCAAGAGCACAGTCTCCGCATAAGTAATCAGAGAAGACCAGGGGTCCTCGAATGTGAGGACCACTGGTCTTTTTCTATGGATCCGAGATAGGCCACTGAAATAAGACCTAGTATTGCCATGTAAGAAGGGATGACAGCGTTGTCAAAGCCGTTTGAAACACATGGTGATATCGACCATTTAGCAAAGAGCACTACTTCATTAGTTGCCGAACTCCTCACCGAATCGAATCGGAGAAGAAATCGGCGAGACCAAGCAAATCGAAAGAGATTTGCTCGGCTCCTAGATGATCCTGCAGCAGTCGCACTCACAATGTCGCTGACCGATGAAGTAATGCGGATGAGTTCGATGAAACACGCAGCCCGTACTCTGCGAAGGAGTGCCAAGATAGCGAGTCGATCTGGCCTCGGAACTTTTGACTACGTTGGCATCAAAGCAGCGAGTGTTGTGTCCTATCTTTTCCCAACACTCGTTATGAAAGTCGTGCACAAGCGCGTCCGAATGGCTGCAGACGGAATTATTCTCCCCGCAGAGAATTCACTTCTGAGTCGCCATATCAATAAGCGAAATAATGATGAGGCTCGACTCAACATAAATGTCTTGGGTGAAGCAGTTCTTGGCGAACATGAAGCGAAGCAGCGTCTTGCCTCGGTCATTGAAATGATCCAACGCCCTGAAGTCAATTATGCCTCCGTGAAAATCTCCTCCATCGCTAGCCAGTTGATCACCATTGATTACCTTGGCTCGATAGAGCGCGTCTCGGAGAGATTGCGAAACCTCTATCGCGAGGCCATGAAGACAAACACATTCATCAATCTGGATATGGAAGAGTTCCGAGATCTCGAGATCACGGTCGCTGTTTTCAAGCGATTGCTCAGCGAGTCTGAATTTGAAGCAATGAATGCAGGCATCGTGCTTCAGGCATACTTGCCCGAGTCGCACACAGTCTTTGCTGACCTCGTCACTTGGGCTCAAGAAAGGTTCGCCAGAGGCGGTGGCACAATCAAGATTCGCCTTGTTAAAGGGGCAAATTTGGCCATGGAGAAGGCCGAGGCCGAACTCCATGGATGGGTGCCCGCCCCTTACTCAACAAAATCGGATGTGGATGCGAGTTATGCACGCCTAATCGATGTTGCACTCAGCCCTGCACATTCCAAGGGGGTGCGAATCGGAATTGCCAGCCACAACCTATTCCACCTTGCGTGGGCAATCGAAGTGGCAAAGGTCCGTGGAGTCCTCGACCAATTGGATATTGAAATGCTCGAAGGAATGGCAAATGCCGAAGCCCTTGCCGTGGCAGCCCAGACAGGAAGCGTCCTTCTCTATACACCCGTCACTAAGCATGATGACTTTCCTGCCGCCGTTGCTTATCTCGTCCGTCGACTCGATGAGAACACCTCGACGGAGAATTACCTCCGCGCTTCCTTTGATATGGAACTCAATAACGAGAAGTACAAAGAGCAAGAAAAACGCTTCCTTGAGTCGGTGGCCGAGCGTCACACGATTTCCACGAAGTCGCGGAGGCATCTCTTGGTTAGAGAGGACAGTTCGAAATCTTTCGATGAAGAACAATTCCTTAATCAGCGTGATGGCGATGCGACCAATCCAAAGTTTCGAGGCGCCCTCGAATCGGCTTACGTTGGAAAATATATAGACCTGGGTTTTCGCATTCCGCTTCAGATCAACGGGGAAGAAATCTTCCGCTCAGAGCGAGAAGGAGGAACTGATCCTAGTGAAAATGGAAAGCCCTGGTACACATACTCCATTGCGAATAAAAGTGATATTGATTTGGCCGTTTCCATAGCGCACACAAGCGTGGCTGCTTGGGAGTCTCTTGGTGCGCAGGGACGGGCCAAGATATTTGGTGAGGCCGCACAACTGATGGAAAGAGAACGGGCAGAGACCATTGCTCTCATGTCACGTGACTCAGGGAAAACAGTCTCTGAGGCGGATCCTGAAGTAAGTGAAGGCATTGATTTTGCCCGCTATTACGCACTTTCTGCCCTCAACCGCTTTGAAGGTTCTACACCTCTTGGGTTAGTACTGGTCGTACCACCATGGAATTTCCCCTATGCAATTCCAATGGGCGGAGTCTGCGCTGCCCTCGCCGCTGGAAATGCAGTAATCCTCAAACCTGCTCCAGAGACAGTGGCCACTGGCTGGCAGATCGTCAACCAACTCTGGCGAGCTGGTGTGCCACGACAAGTGCTGCAGTTTGTGACGACTCGCGATGACGAGGATGGCAAGCACCTCGTGACGCATGAAGGGGTCAACGGAGTCATCCTCACCGGTGCCTTTGATACTGCAGCAATGTTCACCTCATGGAAGCCAGAGATTCGCCTCATGGCTGAAACGAGTGGAAAGAATGCAATACTCATTTCGGCCAGTGCCGACATTGACAGCGCCGTCAAAGATCTCGTCCAATCCGCATTTGGTCACGCCGGACAGAAATGTAGTGCTGCAAGTTTGGCTATCGTCGAAAAAAGCATCTGCGAAAATCCATCATTTTTCGCTCAGCTTAAAGACGCGGTGGAAAGTTTGAGCGTTGGCGCTGGAAGAGACTATTCAACGGCGGTAGGTCCTGTCATCCATCCCCCAACCGGTTCGTTGCATCGAGCGCTCACCACCCTTGATGATGGAGAGAGTTGGCTGGTGACCCCCAAGCAATTGGATGCGACGGGGCATCTCTGGAGCCCGGGTGTGAAATTGGGTGTGACACCAGGTTCATGGAGTCATCAAAATGAATGGTTTGGCCCAGTTCTTGGAATTATGGCTGCTCCTGATTTTTCAACTGCTCTGCTCTGGCAGAACTCAGTGCGCTATGGCCTAACAGCGGGAGTGCACTCACTTGATGAGCAGGAGTGCGAAGAGTGGATCGCCACCGCGGAAGCAGGAAATCTTTACGTCAACCGTGGAATAACGGGGGCCGTAGTAAATCGCCAACCATTTGGCGGCTGGAAGCGGAGCAGCGTCGGACCAACATCAAAAGCAGGCGGCCCGAATTACCTCAACAACTTGCGTACCTGGGATTCGCTCTCATCATCCTTCGACGCCATCTCGACGTCAGAGAAATGGTGGAACTTCACCGGTAGCAAAGCAATTGATCGCGCCGGTTTGAATGTTGAGCGAAACTATCAACGCCATCTTCCATCTCGTCGTGGCATAGTGGTTCGCATTGATAACGAAGTAAGCAAGGAGTGGATCGAGTACATCGAATGGGTTATTCATGAGAGCTCCACCTGCGTTGAATGGAGCGCAGCAACTTTCGTTGAGAACTGTCCATCTGCGAGGATCGAGAGTGAGGAAGATTTACTTGCTCGGGACTTGGCCTTAGATAAGGTCCGCTGGCTCTGCGCCACGACCCCTCCGACACTTGCCTTCCTCAATCAAGGGACCAGCGTTGATTCACGTCCTCTCGCCCAGAACGGTGCTGTCGAAATGCCCCGGTGGTTATTGGAGCAGAGTGTCTCAATCACCAATCACCGATACGGAAATGTCGGCGCGGGACCTCGTCCTCACGTGCCGAACTCAGAATAATTCCTACCTAATTATCCCAAGTTACCGAGTGTGGGTGATCTTCTCTTGTCCGGCTGCTTTGAGATCCTTGCGAAGTTCGGGAGGCAGGGCAAAAAGCAGTGACTCTTCTTTCGCAGTGACCGTTTCAATCTCTCCAAAGCCGCGCTCGGCCAGCCAAGCGAGAAGGTCTTTCACCAAAATTTCTGGAACCGATGCACCGCTCGTTACGCCCACTGTATCAACGTCCTTAAGCCACTCTTCTCTGGCCTCCGCGGCGAAATCAATTAAATAAGCATGTGGAGTGCCGTACTCCTTGGCAACTTCCACCAGGCGCACAGAGTTCGAGGAGTTGGTCGAACCGACAACGAGGACCAAGTCGGCCCGAGGAGCAATCTCCTTGATCGCAACCTGGCGGTTCTGGGTCGCGTAGCAAATGTCATCACTGGGTGGATCAATAATGTCGGGGAATCGCTCGCGCAGAGCCCTTACTGTCTCCAGGGTTTCATCAACACTCAATGTGGTCTGCGATAGCCAGGCCACCTTCTTCTCATCTTTCACTTTAATATCTTTGATGTGTTCGAGTCCGTCAATTAACTGGACTTGGCCAACAGCTTCGCCGGCAGTTCCTTCCACTTCTTCATGGCCTTCATGGCCGATGAGCAAAATCTCAATATCTTCAGATGCAAACCGCCTAGCTTCGTGATGGACCTTGGTCACCAGTGGGCAGGTTGCGTCAATTGTTCGCAGGTTTCTTGCCGCGGCATCAATATGAACTTGGGGAGAGACTCCATGAGCCGAGAAGACCACCAAGGCTCCTTCGGGAACCTGATCGGTCTCGTCCACAAAGATTGCGCCTCGAGCTTCCAAAGTGG
Source organism: Candidatus Nanopelagicaceae bacterium (assembly GCA_041659345.1). Lineage (GTDB taxonomy): Bacteria > Actinomycetota > Actinomycetes > Nanopelagicales > Nanopelagicaceae > QYPT01. The sequence continues at coordinate 13,882 of JBAZYI010000011.1, forward strand.
CGACTACGTGCCGGTTGTGGACGATCTGCTTTCGGACATAGACAGGTGCACCATAAAGATCCAACGCCTTCTCCACCGAGATCACTGCCCGATCCACGCCCGCGCAATATCCACGTGGGGCGGCGAGCAGAACCTTCTTGGTTTTAGGCGTGGACACAGAAGGAGTCTATTAGGATCGTTGCGTGCTCGAAACTTCAGCAGAATCCCCAGCGCCAGTACGCGTGGTTTCTGAAGCACTTAAAGGATATGTGGAGCGACTTGGTCCCATCTGGATCGAAGGCGAAATCTCAGAAATAAATGAACGCACTGGCATGGCCTTCATGCGCCTTCGCGATACCAGCGTCGATATGAGCCTTTCGGTGATGTGCCATCGAACCGTCCTTGCACCTGTCTCACCCCTCCCACCAAATGCACGAGTTGTCATGCTCGCCAAAGTTTCTTTCTATACAAAGAATGGCTCTCTAGGGCTCTCAGTAAAAGAGATCAGACAAGTCGGAATCGGCGAATTGCTTGCTCGTCTCGAGCACCTCAAACAACTCCTTGCCTCTGAAGGATTATTTGCACTGGATTTAAAGAAAGAACTCCCACTTCTGCCAAGGCGCGTTGGGTTGATCTGCGGAAGAAATAGCGCAGCCGAAAAGGACGTTGTAGAAAACGCCAAACGTCGCTGGCCTGCAGTTCAGTTTGAAATCCGCGAGGTGGCCGTCCAAGGATCCGCGGCAGTAATAGAGGTATCCGCGGCGCTGCGCGAACTCGAAGCCAACCCGCAAGTCGATGTCATCATCATCACCCGCGGCGGCGGCTCTTTCGAAGACCTTCTGCCGTTCTCGGATGAGGGGTTGGTCCGACTAGCGGCGTCCTGCGAAACACCAATCGTCAGCGCGATCGGCCATGAGCAAGATGCGCCACTTCTCGATCTCGTCGCCGACGTCCGAGCATCGACACCGACGGATGCGGCCAAGAAAGTTGTTCCGGATATCGAAGAGGAAATGGCGATGATTAATCAGTTGAGGGCGAGGGGCTATCGAAGGCTTTTCAGTTTCATCGAACTTGAGTCTGGCCGGATTGCATCTTTAAAAGAACGCCCCGTTTTGAAGGAGCCAATGGTCCTGATCACATCACGAGCAGAGATAGTTCAAGGTCTGCGTGATAGATCACACCGAAGCACCAGCCATGCCGTAAATCTGGCACGCGAAGAATTACTCCATATATATGCACGAATTCGCTCTCTCTCGCCGCAGTCCACCCTCGATCGCGGATACGCCGTTGTTCAACATTCGGATGGTCGAATTGCCCGCGATCCCAAGGATCTTGAGGTTGGAGAGAAACTCCGACTCCGTCTTGCCCTCGGTGAAATCGGCGCTGTTGTAACGCAAAGTTGAGAGTAGATTTGCTCCATGGCTACTGAGAAATCCACTGGAAAAACTACTGATAATAAATTGTCGTATGAAGCTGCCAGAGATGAATTAATGCAAGTAGTAAATGGCCTCGAAACAGGCGGCGCCACACTTGAGGAATCACTGGCACTCTGGCAACGAGGCGAAGAATTAGCAAATGTCTGCCAAGAATGGCTAGACGGCGCGCGCGCAAAACTCGAAGGGATTAAGCCACACTCATGAGCCCAGAATTCACATACTCCGACATCCTTCCGATCGGCAAAGACAAGACTGAATATCGCTCGCTTGGCTCCGAAGGCGTATCAACCATTCGACTCGGAGATAAGGAATTTCTTCAAGTATCGCCCGAAGCACTTACTCATCTCTCTGAAGTTGCGATACACGATATTTCACATTACTTAAGAAGTGCCCACTTGCAACAGTTGGCGAATATCCTCGATGATCCAGAGAGTTCCCCCAACGATCGCTTTGTTGCTCTAGACCTATTGAAAAACGCCAATATTTCTGCCGGCGGCGTCCTTCCCATGTGCCAGGACACCGGAACCGCGATTGTCATGGGCAAGAAGGGCCAACACGTTCTGACAGAAACCAAGGACGAGAAAGCTATTTCTGAAGGAATTTATAATGCATTTACCCGTCTGAATTTGCGCTATTCGCAGATGGCTCCCATAACTATGTGGGAAGAAAAGAACACTGGAAATAATCTGCCTTCCCAGATCGAAATTTATGCCGACACCGATCATCCCGATGAGTACTCATTCCTTTTCATCGCAAAAGGTGGCGGAAGTGCCAACAAATCTTTCCTCTACCAAGAGACCAGAGCGATCCTCAATCCAAAAAGTTTTTATATCTGGCTAGAAGAGAAATTACGTTCCCTCGGCACGTCGGCCTGTCCTCCGTACCACTTAGCAATAGTCATCGGTGGCACGAGCGCTGAATACACCGTGAAGACCTCCAAGTTGGCCAGCACTAAATATCTCGATTCCCTCCCGACAGCAGGTGACGCCAAGGATGCTCACGGATTCCGCGATCTAGAGATGGAGCAGGAAGTCCTCAAACTCACCCGAACTCTCGGCATCGGAGCACAGTTCGGTGGCAAGTACTTCTGCCATGACGTTCGGGTCATTCGTCTGCCTCGCCACGGTGCATCCCTTCCGATTGCCATCGCGGTCTCCTGCTCGGCTGACCGCCAGGCAAGGGCCAAGATCACCAAGGATGGAATCTTCATCGAGAACCTCGAGCGCGAACCGGCCCACTTCCTGCCAGACCCAACCGCAGCACACCTCATCGAAACCGATGGGAACGTCGTCACAATTGACCTCAACCAGGGCATGGATAAAGTCCGGGCTGAACTGAGCAAGTACCCCGTTAAGACGAGACTCTCGCTATCGGGAACCCTGGTCGTTGCCCGAGATATGGTCCACGCCAAAATCAAGGCAGCAATGGACGCTGGGCAGGAAATTCCACACTATATGCGTGACTATCCCGTTTACTACGCTGGCCCCGCCAAGACGCCGGCGGGCTATGCCTCCGGCTCCTTCGGTCCAACCACTGCTGGGCGTATGGATTCGTATGTCGACTACTTCCAGTCCCACGGTGGCTCTCTGGTGATGTTGGCCAAGGGCAACCGCTCCAAGGCGGTGGCTGATGCCTGCAAAACCTACGGAGGTTTCTACTTAGGCTCCATCGGGGGCCCGGCCGCGCGCCTAGCCCAGGATTGCATTAAGAAGGTAGAAGTCCTGGACTATGAGGATCTTGGAATGGAGGCAGTCTGGAAAATTGAGATCGTGGACTTCCCGGCCTTCATCGTCATCGACGACAAGGGGAATGATTTTTATGCCCAGACTTCAAAGCCCCTGTCGATCGGTAAGGGACCTACTACTTAAGGGTTCTTTATCGCTCTTGATCGTTAGCAATTAGTACGAGCGGCTTCGACCAAATTTGGCGAACGCCTTACATGGAGTGTCATATCGAACGTCAATGTAATGAAGTCCCCACCGAATCTGAGTCACCGGGTTGGTTCGCCAGTCGGTGGCGATAACGTCCATCTTGCTGGCGGGCAGGGCTTGGGGAATTCCGTGTGCGCCCGAGCTGTAATTATGCGCCCGGTAATTCCAGTGACTCTCGTATGTCCATAAAGATTTCAAACATCCGAACTGGCGCGTATTCCAGTCGTACTCCGTCCGCATGATCACCTTTGCGACAGATTGTGCACCCGAGATAGTCCGGGCCATTTCAACCTGTGAACTCTCAAATGCAACCTGCTCTATATCGGCTGCGGAGACAAGGGCCTTAGTGCGCAGTTGGGTGAAGAGGGCTTCGGTCGTGATCGGCGCGGCAGTGAGTGCGGCCGAGTCAGGAAGATCGATACGACCAACCATCGGGAATTCAAGAGCATTCGCGCTTGGCTGAATACTGGCAATCAAGATAAGGGCGGCAATGCTCAACCAGGCACCAAGGGAACGATTGGCGAGTCGGCGAAGGAAGCCCGTGATAGCGGCGATCTTCATTAAGCGTCTCTTCGAACTCTTCATCGTCACTCTCCTTTCAGTGCATCTATCGCTGTCCGGTCAACCCGATAGGAGCCCAAAGTGGGCTTGAGGGGTTGGGGGAAGGGCTTTAGGGTCGCAAGATGGGCTTGCGAGTGCAAATCTATTTACGCATACGCCACAAACTTAAAAAAAGATCATCCTCTGTGGATAATTAAAACCCCAGGTCACAGAGGGGGAAGTCCAATATGTCCGAAATGTGAGTGTGAAGTAGTTCTTGAACCTTTTTTAGCACTTCCTGAAGAGTTCCTGAGCCCTTAAGAAGAGATCGGTCCCTCCAGAAGTTCGGTGACCAGGGCCGCAATCGGCGACCGCTCGCTCCGAGTCAAGGTGATATGAGCAAAGAGCGGATGACCCTTCAAAGTTTCGACGACGGCGACGACCCCGTCGTGGCGTCCGACCCTCAAGTTGTCCCGCTGGGCGACATCGTGAGTCAAGACCACCCTTGACCCCTGGCCAATTCGAGAAAGGACGGTTAGCAAGACACCTCGTTCAAGGGATTGGGCTTCATCAACAATGACATAGGAGTCATGAAGTGAACGACCGCGGATGTGAGTCAGAGGCAGAACCTCAATAAGACCGCGATCAAGAATTTCGTCGATCACTGCCTGACTTACTAGCGCGCCAAGTGTGTCAAAAACTGCTTGAGCCCATGGCGACATTTTTTCGCCTTCACTTCCAGGCAGATATCCGAGCTCCTGTCCGCCGACTGGATAGAGAGGACGGAAGACAAGGACCTTTTTCTGTTGACGTCTCTCCATCACTGCCTCGAGTCCGGCACAGAGTGCGAGTGCACTTTTGCCCGTTCCGGCACGACCGCCCATGGAAACAATTCCGATCTCAGGATCAAGAAGTAAATCCAGGGCGACTCGTTGTTCGGCGCTTCGCCCGTGGAGTCCAAAAGCAGTTCGGTCTCCTCTGACCAACTGCAGATTCTTTTCTGGGGTCACACGTGCCAAGGCACTCCCCTTTTCGGAGTGTAGGACGACACCTGTATGGCAGGGCAAGGTCTGGGCGATTTCGTGTTCGGCTCGGTCGGATGAATAGAGGTCATCAATAAGACTGGCTCCAACAGTAAGTTCGGTCATCCCTGTCCACCCGCTGGAGGAGGCGAGTTCGGCGAGGTACTCCTGCGCTTCGACCCCAACGGCTGAGGCCTTCACCCGAAGGGGCAGATCCTTGCTGACCAGCACCACGGCCCGACCATCGGCCATGAGGTTGCGGGCAATGGCGAGAATGCGAGAGTCGTTGCTCCCGTCGCGGAGGAAACCCTGCGGCAGAGAGCTGAGGTCGGAATGGTTCAGTTCGACCGAAAGGGTCCCGCCTTCGGGGGTAACGCGGATTGGCTGATCGAGGCGTCCATGAGTAACCCGGAGGTCATCGAGGGCTCGCAAGGCGGCGCGGGCAAAAAAACCAAGTTCGGGGTGGTCGCGTTTGGTCTCTAACTCGCCGATGACGACGATCGGGATGATGACTTCGTGTTCGGCAAATCGGGAGAGCGCACCTGGGTCAGCCAGCAGAACACTGGTATCTAGGACGTAGGTTTTCTTACTGGTCTGAGAGGACAAACCGGCTCCGAATCATGTGTAGTTGTGCTCGTAGGGACCTGATGAGAAAACCGTAGAACTAGGACTCGCCTAAGGATTCGCGACACGCTCTAATGAAATCCAAAATTCACGGAACGGTAATTCAGTTCACGAGGGAATTTGGCTATTGTCCAGAGATGAAACTAGGTGGGTTCACAGGAACGAAAACAGCCCTGACCCTCTTCACTATCTCTATCTTCCTTCTTGCCACGGCGAGCGCCGATGCTGCTGCGCCAAAGTCAGGTACTGCATGCAAAAAAGCAGGTACCAAAGTGACGAGTAATGGATATGTATTTACCTGCTTGAAGTCGGGCAAGAAATTGACATGGTCTAAGGGAATTCCGGTTAAAAAAGTCGCGCCAAAACCCAGACCGACTCCATCGCAATCAGGCCAGAACAGCCCAACTCCTTCGCCTTCTTCAAGCAACAACCCATCTAATAACAACGCCTCTAGCAACAATCAGGTGACATGGGACTGGATGGACAACCAAGGCAAATGGGTTGCGAGCGACACCCCGCCGGCGTGCACCTTTCCGATTATTCCTACTGGTTCACTGCTTGATTTCACAAAACCACTTTCGCTTCTTCAGCCAGGACAAGTTCGCGGTGGAAGTTATAAACCCCACGGTGGATTCCGTTGGTCTGTCTACGGAACTTACATAGACAACACAAAGATAAGTGTCCCCTTTGACGGAGTGGTGACTGTTGCTTGGCAATACAAGACTGAAGGGGCTTATCAATTCGGCGTAAATATCGTTCATCCATGCGGTTTTATGCTCCGTCTTGGTCACCTGCACGTCGCTTCGCCTCAATTTGCAGCGATTCTCGAAAAACTTCCGCCCGCTATTGAAATGGACTCAAGAGAGAACTACATCAATCCACCTGTGGCGGTTAAAGCGGGCGATGTTATCGCCACCGCCGTTGGGATACCGCCGCCAGCGTCAGCAGATGCGATGGGAACATTCTTTGATTTCGGCCTTCTGGATTTAAGGGCTCCAAACCCAGTTGTTCCCGCTGATTTTAATTCCAACGCTGACGCGAAATACGCGAAGTACTCGCTCTGCTGGTACCAAGGAAATTATCTGTCCGATAGCGATAAAGCCCTGGTGGCGAAATTACCCCTCTCCAATGGTGATTCGACGAGTACCTACTGCAAAAAATAATTACTCAAGGGTGGCGTTGTGCGTATCTTGCGCAACAAGGGATCCATCTTTGGCTGAATACTCGGCAGCCATGAAAAAGTATTTCCCTGGAGATAGACCTGGAATCTTGACACTCCACTTTGTCCAAGCGGGGCCAGCTTCCGCCGCGGTCGTAGATCCTTGCTTGACTAACTTTCCGTCTTTGTAGACCTTCCACGCAACATTTGCTTCAAAGGTAGAGGCCATACCCTCCAGTGTGAATCCATCAACGTAGGCCGTGTAACCCTCACCTGGATAGGTAATCCAAACAGGGGCAACGACCGCGTAGGCGGGACCGCGCGTGAACGGCTTTGTGGCATCAACATGGCCTGCAAGTGACTCGACGATTTTGCCATCTCTTGTAATCGCAACTCTTGTGACTTTGTAATCTGCGGCAGTTGCTGTCCAGACCAGTTGTGCGATAGCGAGCGATTCTCCTTCACCGCCAACATTGAGTTTGCTGAAAGTGAGATCAATCGTTGCCAGATTGCCCACAACCTTTACCGAATTTATCTTGGTATCAGCAGGCCATAGTGAGACGTAATCTGGATCCACTGGCTTTTTTGAAACGAGATTGGTCAACGCCGCCGTCATGATATCCGGTTCAAAATAAGCGCCAAGGAATTCACGATACAAACGAAAACCCCGCGCAGTGTCGGCGACCCAATACTGAGCCAAAGCTCCCGATACTCGAGTTGGACTTGGGTTCACAGAAAAAGTCGATGTCGGGGTTGGCGTGGGTGTCGGGGTGGCTGTCTCTGTCGGCGTGGGTGTTGGCGCGGGTGTTGGCGCGGTCTCCTTACCGCACCCAGTAAGAACTACCGCGGCAACAAGCGCTGAAAGAGCAACTATGACAACGTACTTTCGTGACTTCATGACTTCATTCTCCACCTAAAAGCCGCTAATAGAAGTGGTTAATTCTGTCTACTGCCTCTCGGTCTTAATTGGGTCTTAATTGGGTCTTAATTGGGTCTTAATTGGGTCTTAATTGGGTCTTAATTGGGTCTTAATTGGGAGACGATCGCTCGGACAGAGACCCTCTTTGAGTACTCCATGGATCCATACCTAAAGAGGCGAACGGCCAAGCGCAGGACCAGTGCTCCAAGAATGAAAAGCTCGGCAATTACCACGAATGCTTGAGCGGAGGAGAGTGAGCCAAGTCCGTTTCTCATCATTGCGGTCACAGGCGCCGAGTAAGGGAAGAAGGTAATTATTCGTACGAGCAAGGAGTCGGGATTCGAGGCAACGAGGGAGAGTGACCAGAATGGAATGAATAGGAGTGTCACCACTACGCCAAATATCTGACCGGCCTCCTTCGCTGTCGGCATGACCGCTCCGACTGCGACCAGGGTTCCCATGAAAAGTGTGAAACCAGCAATAAGAATCAACAGCCCAATGCTCATCGGAACAAATGAAAAATGGAGTGATGAAAAATCAAGGTTGGGAATCTTTAGATCATTGCGGAAAAAGATAAAGCTGACCACCATTGGAAGGGAGAAAACGAGCATCTGCGTGACGCCGATGACAAATAAGGAAAGTATCTTTCCTGTAATCAAAGTCGTTGGATTGAGGGTAGTAAGAATGATCTCGGTTACGCGATTCTCCTTCTCTTCCAATGTACTCGTGAGCATCTGATTTCCAAGGAGCACGATTACGAAATAGAAGATCAGTATGAATAAGAGTGGTGGAATCACGTCACCCAGATTTCCCGACTCTTTTCCTCCCTTATATGTGATCGACTTAAGATCCAACCTGTTGATGACAAGGGTTGAGAGGGTCCGATTCCCAATGCTCTGCTCGGCGCTCAATTTGAGTATTTGGCCAGCGACCGCTCCATATTTTCCGTTATTGAATATTCCTTTATCCACCCCAAATGACTGGATAGCATCCCGAGTGGGATCCTTCGGGTAATGGAAAAAGGCGTCCAGAGTCCCTGATTTCACAGCCGCTATTGCCGCCTCGGAATCTGAAGTAACTCTCCCGCCAAACACCCTGGCGATATCAGCGTTCACGTATCCAGAGTCATCGGCATACTCGAACGTGAACCGTGCGTCCTTCTGGGATTCAGAAGTCTTAGCGCCTAAAGAGTTAGAAATTATGTTAAGACCAAGAATCGCACCTATGGCAAATGGAACCAGCAGGGTTCCGATCCAAAAAGTTCGTCTCTTGAAGGTTCGGAGAACTTCGAAGGAGATCACGGTCGGCAGGTTATGTCGCTTCATGATCGATCTTCATCCGATTGATCCTCATTGCCATACACTTCTATAAATATGCTCTCAAGTGACGGCTTGGTTGGGACATAACTTTGAATCTTGAGACCAGACTCGACCAACTCACGCAAGATTATCTCGGTCTTCACTCCGTCAACCGGTTGAAGCGTGGTTTCGCCAACTCCCCGGAGTAGCACTTCATATTGGGATGAGTTTGGTATGAGATCAGGTGTCTTAATAAGAATCGATTCTTTCCCAAATTGATCTTGTATTTCTGAGACAGTTCCGTAAGCCCGTGACCTGCCATCCTTTAAGAGAATCAACCGATCGCAGAGGCGTTCAACTTCATCCATCTGATGCGTCACCATCAATACCGTGGCGCCGTCTTTCTTTCGTTCTTCGACCATATCCATCAAAAGGCGGCGATTGACCGGATCAAATCCTTTAGTTGGTTCATCGAGAATCAGAAGTTCTGGGTCATTCATCAAGGTGACCCCAAGTTGAACCTTCTGCTGTTGCCCACTGGAGAGTTTGTCTAGTCTCATCTTCGCCTTATCGGCCAGGGCGACCCTCTCCAAATAACCGACAGACCACCTGTGAGATGCCTCGCGAGTCATACCCTTGAGGCGACCGAAGTAGGTCATAACATCGATGACGGTCTCTTTTTTGTAGAGACCGCGCTCCTCCGGCAGGTAGCCCAATTTTCCCCCTATCTCTGGAGAAAAAGCTCTACCAAATACCTGGAGAAGGCCAGCCGTGGGCTGATAGATGCCGAGAAGGGCGCGAAGGGTCGTCGTCTTACCCGATCCATTGGATCCCAAGAACCCAAATGTTTCGCCGCGGATAACATCAAAGGACAAGTCCTCGATAACTACTTTCTTTCCAAATTTCATCTGAAATCGCTCGATGTGAATCACTGGATCAGCGGCGAGGATCTGCACTCAATGATGATATCGACTTGCGAGTGATTTCCGAAAGCTAGATGTAGAGTCAGAGTCATGTTTGATCTCACGGGAAAACGGTTTTTAGTTACTGGTGCTGGATCTTCCCAAGGAATCGGTTTCGCATCGGCGCGCGCACTCAAGGGACTCGGTGCATCGGTCTTCCTTGCATCTCTTTCTCCACGGGCCATCGAGCGTGCGAATGAATTGAACGCCTTCGGTGCGATGGCAGATTTAACAAACCCCGACGAGGTGTCAGCACTCGTGGAAACCGCGGTAACTACACTCGGTGGCCTTGACGGCATTGTTAATAATGCGGGAATGACGAGCGTCGTGGATAAGGCAGAAGGCGAGTTCGATTCGATCGATTCCATTTCACTCGATACGTGGCGCAAATCCTTCGCTCGAAATGTCGAATCAGCGTTTCTGGTCACCAAAGCTGCCTTGCCCCATCTTCGCCAACAATCAAATGGACGAATCGTAATGGTCTCCAGCACGACAGGTAACGTGAATGCGACTCATCATGACGTTGCATACGCATCATCGAAGGCGGCGCTCATGGGTATGGTCCGAGCACTGGCAATCGATGAAGCCGACCATGGAATAACCGTCAACGCGGTCGCGCCAGGGTGGATCGAGACGCAATCTCAAACAGATTCCGAATATCGGCACGGACTCGCTACGCCCATGGGGAGATCGGGAACGCCAGATGAAGTTGCCAGCGCAATTGCTTGGCTCTGTTCTCCAGGGGCTTCTTACATAACTGGCCAGATGATTGTGATTGACGGAGGTAATTCAATTACCGAAGAGCGTGCGTGATTAATTCCGGGTGTTACTTCCCTCCATGTGTTGTGTAAGTTACTCGTATGAAATACAAGAATCTAGGTCGCTCAGGGCTCTCTGTAAGTCGCATCTGTTTAGGAACGATGAATTTCGGCCCCGAGACAGATGAAGTTACTTCGCATTCGATTATGGATGCGGCAATTACAAGTGGAGTGAATTTCTTTGACACCGCCAATCGCTACGGCGGAGCCGATCATTGGGGTCGCACAGAAGAGATTATTGGCAACTGGTTAGCAAAAGGTGGGCAACGCCGCGAGAAAGTCGTTCTGGCGACAAAGCTGTACGGCGAGACAGATAGTTGGCCAAACAACAGAGGTGTCTCAGCACTCAACATTCGCCGCGCATGTGATGCTAGTTTGAAGCGCCTGAAGACTGACTACATTGATCTTTACCAGATGCACCACATCGACCGCGCAACCCCTTGGGAAGAAGTATGGCAAGCGATGGAAGTCCTTGTGGCTCAAGGAAAGATACTTTATGTAGGCAGTAGCAACTTCGGTGGCTGGCATCTAGCCCAAGCACAAGAGGGAGCGACAGCGCGCAATTTCATGGGTCTTATTTCCGAACAATCAATTTACAATCTTTTCCGACGAGACATCGAACGAGAAGTCATCCCCGCAGCGCTTCAATACGGAATTGGGATCCTGCCTTGGTCTCCGCTACATGGTGGACTTCTGGGGGGCGTCATCAAGAAAGAGAATGAAGGAAGTCGTCGCCTCCAAGGCCGCTCCACTGATGCACTTGAAGAACATCGCCCGCAAATCGAAGCCTACGAAAATTTCTGTGCGCAGATCAACCAAGAACCTGGAGAAGTCGCCCTTGCATGGCTCCTCGCTCAACCCGCAGTAACGGCACCCATTGTTGGACCAAGGACACAGGAACAATTTGATTCAGCACTTCGTGCGCTCAAGATAGAGCTCAGCGTTGAAGATCTGGCAAAACTCAATGAAATCTTTCCGGGGTACAAGACATCCCCCGAAGATTACGCCTGGTGAGGTTCTGAACTAAGCACCAAAGCGACGATGGCGCAGAGAGTAAGCACGCAAGGCGCGAAGGAAATCGACCCTTCTAAAGTCGGGCCAGTATGCCTCGCAGAAGTAGAACTCTGACTGGGCACTTTGCCAGAGCAAGAAACCACCCAGGCGTTGCTCGCCAGAGGTGCGGATCAACAATTCTGGATCAGGCTGACCTGCCGTGTAGAGATGATCGGCAATCGCATCCACCGAGATCTTCTCTGCGGCTTCGTGGATTGACTGCCCGTGATTCTCTGCATCTTCCAAATATCCCTTAACCGCATCAACAATCTCGCGACGTCCGCCATAGCCAATGGCAACGTTTACTTCGATCGCGTTTGGGTTGGAGGACTTCGATTCTTTCAATTTTCCGCGGAGAGATTCGGGGAGAAGTTCGAGCGAACCCACCGGCTTAATATTCCACCGTCCCGTCGCCTGCAAGCTATCAACTGCTTCGCCGATGATCTCAATGAGTGCGCTTAATTCCTCTTCAGATCGCTTAAAGTTTTCAGTTGATAATAGCCAGATAGTGACAACGCGGACTTGAGCTTCTTCGCACCACCCAAGAAATTCGATAATTTTCTGCGCCCCGGCACGGTGACCACGGGCAGCGGATGTGCGACCTTGCTCATCTGGATTCTCTTTTGCCCATCGGCGATTTCCGTCGAGAATGACGCCGACGTGATGAGGCGTTTGATTGAAATCCAAAGCGCGAACCAAGCGCCGCTCATAAAGCGGATAGAGAATTGACTTGATAATTCGCCGGAGAAAGGGCTTACGTCTCATTTTCGAAGAGATTAATTCTGCCTGGGTGTCTTCTTTGGAAGGAAGAGCGCAACCACTCGACGTTCAGCAATCAACGAGGCCACGGGCAATGTTCCGGCGAGGATGAAACCAAGCATTTTTGGAAGCGCCCACTTTGCTTTGATCGAAAGTTGAATCGCAGTAATCACATATATGGGATAGAGGTATCCATGAACCATGGGAATCCAGACCAATTTGCTGGGTAAATCAGGGTTATCTGCAAGAACTTTGATCGGCATATATACAAACCATAAGAGCAGTGACATGACACCGGCAACGATCGCCATTATTCGGAACCGTTGAACAGTTCCGTCGCTAGTTCGTGCCATTCTTACTCCGTTTCCCTGATTTCTCCAGACCCAAATTCACTAGGGGTCACTCTACGTTGATAAAAAGGCAAATAAAGCACAACCAGGGCCATCAACCACCAGATCACCACATAGGAGACGTGCTGCCAGTAAAAGCCCGGAACCGCGCTCCTGGGTGCGGGTGGGGCGATCCTCGCTCGGTTGATTTCGATACTCCCGACCGCTTCACTCTCAGCGATCACATAGCCGTCGTACAGATCTAATGTTGTTTGATCCACAATGACACTGCTGTCTAGACGCTGTAAGACACCTTTACTCACGAGTGCATAGTCATCGCTCTGGTGGGGCATCAGTTTGCCGATCACAGTGACGCTCTCATCGGGATTGACTGGGTGAAGGTCACGATCTGACCAGAGCCCATGAACGACCAACAATCCCCCACCTGATTCGGTCTTGAGAAGACCGACATCCCAATCACCGCGCTGGCCGTTGGCATCGAGTTGGTTGGGAGCCTTGAAATCCAAAAGATAGATGCCCGTGACCGAGACTCGGCGCAATGTCGCTTTAGAGGGAAGTGCAATCCGTGGTTCCGTTACTGCATCAAGTGAGACTAGTTTGGTATCGACGATGACGGGGATGCGACTTTCTTGCGCTCTGTTCCACTGCCACATTCCTAAACTTATGAAACCAAAAGCGATGACACATACACCTAAATATGCAATCGCGCGTTGAGTACTACTTCGACTCATCGTCCTCGCGTTTCTGCATACGGGTATAACGCTTATAAAAACTACGCAATAAAATGGTTACTGCGACTATAAGGAGGGCAACGGTAAGAGAGCCAGCGCCCCCGATTTCAACATCCTTTGACATCTTCGCCCCTTTTGCTTGCAAGACAATGACCCGAACTCTGCAACAATCATCCCATGTCCGAACTCGACTTATCTGACCGCTATGGTCGAAGGACTCTTCGCTGGAAACCGGTCGCATTCGCCCTTCTCATTATCGGCGGTGCCTGGTTGGTCTGGGCAGGGGTTTATCACTCCCGCCCGGATGTACGAAGCGCTCTCATCTCATTCTCAATTCCCTCCGACCGAGCAATTAACGTGAGATACACGATCGATCGTCGCAACCCGCAAGCGGCCGCAGTCTGCACCCTCGTGGCCCGTGATCTGGATAAGAATGTGGTCGGGGAGATTGAGGACGAGATACCGGCTGGGGCTGCCCACGTAGAGATGACCACGCTCATACCCACACGGACCCAGGCTGTGAGTGCGGGGATCTCGCGCTGTCGTACCAGTTCCAAGTAACCTGTCCCCCTTATGACAACGCAGACCTGGCTCACGCAAGAAGCCGCTGACCGCCTCCGAGCCGAGCTCGAAGGCTTGGAGAGCACTGGCCGCGCCGAAATTATCAAAAAGATCGAAACCGCCCGCTCTGAGGGCGACCTCAAGGAGAACGGCGGCTATCACGCTGCCCGCGAGGAGCAGGGCAAAATGGAGGCACGGATCCGTCAGCTCAAGCACATGCTCGAGCACGCCCATATCGGAGCCCCACCTCTAGGCGAGTCGGGATTTGTCGGTGCAGGAATGGTCATCACCGTTGATATTGGCGGAGAAGAAATGAAGTTCCTCCTTGGTTCCAGAGAGATTTCCAGCGGTGACCTCGACGTTTACAGCGAGAACTCTCCCTTGGGTGCAGCCGTGCTCGGAAAGAAGATCGGTGAGACAGTGACGTATATCGCTCCTAATAAGCGTGAAATCATTGTTGCGATATTGGAGGCAGAGTTTTACGCGTAAGCATTTTTTGAATTTCAAAACGCGCATGAAACACCTATCGGAGTAAAGTAACGGCATTGTCTTGGCTTTCAATATCGCCAATTCCACTCGATTGTTTCCATGTGAGGGGACGCTTTTGTCTAATTCTTCCGAAACGGGTGCGCCAATAAAAACTCATACGCACCGCGAAATTATGATCATACTCAGCGGTTTGATGACGGGTCTTTTATTAGCCGCACTCGACCAAACAATTGTTTCAACTGCTTTAAAAACAATCGTTATTGATCTACACGGATTAAATGAGTACACGTGGGTTGTTACTGCCTATCTTCTGACTTCAACTGCCTCGACACCTCTCTACGGAAAGATCTCTGATCTCTATGGTCGTCGAGTTGTATTCCAATTCGCAATTCTTACTTTTTTGCTCGGGTCGCTCCTTGCAGGTTTGTCGCAGAACATGGCCCAACTCATCGCAACACGTGCGCTTCAAGGAGTGGGTGCAGGTGGTCTGATGGCATTGACCTTCATCATCATCGGCGACATTGTTCCGCCACGTGAGCGCGGTAAGTACCAAGGGTATTTCGGCGCGGTATGGGGTCTCTCATCCGTTGCGGGTCCACTCCTCGGTGGATTCTTCTCAGATCATGCGACAATTCTTGGAATTACGGGCTGGCGCTGGATCTTCTACATTAATTTGCCTTTTGGAATTCTTGCACTGGTTATTACCTCTGCCGTTCTACATATTCCCAAGATCAAACGTGAGCACTCCATCGATTACCTGGGTGCGGCTCTTTTGGTGACCGGTGTTACCGCAATACTTCTTTCAATCGCTGTATACGGTCCGCAAAATGGTTGGGCAGACTCTCGAACCCTCACTTACTTGGCAGTCGGCGCCGTCCTCTCAGTGCTCTTTGTCATCTGGGAAGGTAAGGCGAAAGAACCTATTCTTCCGATGCGCCTATTTAGGAATCACACTTTTACCCTCACCTCAGTGCTGGGCGCTGTTATTGGCGCCGGTATGTTTGGAGCCATCGTTATGCTCCCTCTCTACCTTCAGATTGTGAAGGGAGACAGTGCCACGGATGCTGGTCTAAAACTCATTCCATTGATGCTGGGAATCGTCACGACTTCAATTTTTAGCGGCAAGCGAATCACCACGACCGGTAAATATAAGAAGTTCCCAATCGTCGGCACAGCCATTATGACCGTAGGAATAGTTCTTATGGCAACGCTTACGCGGGTCACGCCATATTGGCAGTTATCTATCTACGCGATCATCGTCGGTGCAGGTCTAGGTCTCTCGATGCAGACCATAGTTATTGCACTTCAAAACTCCGTCGATTACCGGGATATGGGAGTGGCAACAAGTTCTAATACATTCTTCCGTTCTCTCGGTAGCGTGTTCGGGACAGCGATCTTCGGTGCCGTACTCAACAACCGCCTTGCGCACTATATGCAGAGCGGTTTTGCCGATCTCGCTACAAAGAACCCCGACGCACTCGCAGGCGTCAGCCACACCCCAAGTGGAATCACAAAGATTATCGCCAACCCAGAGAATTTCGCCCCCATTATCCATAACACTGCTTTAGATGCGTATGTAAACGCTTTCCATGTTGTATTCATTACGGCTGCCCCCATCACCGCCCTTGGTTTTCTTCTAGCACTCATGTTGCGAGAAGTACCACTTCGCACAAGTCATGATTACACCGAAGCGCGCGAAGAAGCGGCTGGGGAGGCAATTGGTTGATGCGATTTAACGTCCTCGCGGGTTTTCCGCGTGAGGTGAAAGTCCTCACTGCGTCAGCATTCTTTGTCGCAGTGGGGTTCGGAGTGATCGTTCCCGCAATGCCTCTCTACGCCAAATCTTTTGGTGCAACAAATACCGCGGTTGGTTTAATCATCTCGATGTTCGCTGTAGCCCGATTCTCTTCAGGTCTCTTCTCAGGAAAACTTGTTGATCGATTTGGCGAGCGGATTGTATTTGCAGTCGGAATTTTGATGGTCTCTTTTTTTACATTGCTCTGTGCCGTTGCGCAGAGTTTCGAACAATTGTTGATCTTCCGATCGGCGGGGGGTCTTGGCTCCTCCATGTTCTCCGTCGCCGCGAGTTCGATCATTATGCGCTCAGTGGGCGATGATCAGCGCGGTCGCGCCCAATCGGTCTATAACGGTTCTTTCATGTTTGGCGGAATCACCGGACCTGCCATAGGCGGAGTTCTCACGGGCATCTCTTTACGCGCCCCCTTCTTCACCTACGCGATTACTCTCTTCCTTGCGGGCATCATTGGGTTCTTCTTCCTGAGCCCCGGCAAACCTGCATCTCATCCCAAAATTGCAGAACAGGCGAGCATGTCCATTCCCGAGGCGTGGAAATTGCAGCCGTACAGAACCGCGCTCATCCTCTCCTTTGTCGCGAGTTGGATCCTCTTCGGATTGCGTTCATCGATTCTGCCCCTCTTTGTCACCGAAGAACTCCACTCGACAACTGCGATTGTCGGTATTGGCTTCACCCTGACCGCTCTCTTTCAGGGACTTCTCCTTCTGCCGGCGGGAACACTCTCGGATATTCGTGGCAGACGAATTGCCCTGAGCATCGGCACCTCAGTAGTGATGGCAGGAGTAGTAACCCTGATTTTCGCAATCCATCCGTGGATGTACATCATCGCAATGTGCATCATCGGATTTGGTGCCGCCTTTTTGTCGACGACCCCGGCAAATATCGTCGGCGATGTGATTCGCGGAAAGAGCGGTCAAGTCATCGCACTCTGGCAGATGGCCGGAGATGCAGGCATGATCATTGGACCGATAACCGTCGGATTTATATCTGACGTTTTCTCATTCCGCGCAGCATTTGTGGTGAGTGCGGCCGTCTTCTCAATCTCAGTGCTACTTGCGTATCAGTTACCTGAAACGCGCCAGTCGCACTTAGTCGTTGCGAAGGATGGAGAGCAAGCGCAAGACCTCCATATAGAGCCAGACAACGGTGACCATTAGACCGAAGGCTGCACGCCATGATTCTTGCTCAGGAAGACCTGCATTGATTCCCTTTTGGATCTGATCGAAATCGAGAATCAAGAAAATGCTTGCAATGCCAACACCAGCAAGGGCAAGGAGAAGTCCGAGGCCGGACACTCCGTAAAGACCCATTCCATCGCCGGCACCAGACATTGCAGCGATCATGCTGACGAGACCAAGTACTAGGTAACCAATTGCGGCGCCCATCACCATACGTGTGAACTTTGGTGTCACGCGGACACGACCACTGCGGTAGGCAATAAGAACGCCGACAAATGCAGCGAGTGTTCCGAGAATTGCTTGGCTCACGATGCCTGGGTAAATGGTGTTGTAGATGTGGCTCAATGTTCCAAGGGCAAGACCCTCAAATGCGGCGTAAGCCATAATGAGGGCTGGACGAACCGTCTTGCTAAAGATGTTGACCATGGCAAGCGCGAGACCACCGAAGATGCCGAGCATCAGGGCACCGGTGCCAAGGTTGAGTGTCCAAGCGGCCGCGCCGGTAAGGACGAGGATGCCGAAAAGAATTCCTGTACGGGTTACGACGTCATCAATCGTCATACGCCCTGTTCGAAGAGAGGAAGCCGCTGGGGCGTTGTATAGATCCTCGAGAGTTGCTGAAGTGTCCTGAGTTGCCGTAGCTCCCATCGCAGCGAAACCACGTTGGTTAAAAGCTTTTCCTAAGACAGGATTTGAACTTTGCATAAAACTCATATCTCCTTGTAGGACTAACCGCTAATGGAATCTCCATTGACAGTGGAACAATCGTAGGTCGTGCAATCTTCCCGTCCACTGGAAATGGGGCAAGATTGCTGTGAGAAGGCATAGAGATTGAGCCTATTTCGTACTCGGAGCGACCTAGAGTGACCAGAGCACCGGGGGTCAACCATCTTGACGGGTGGGGCCCTATGGGAACTATAGTTCTTCTATCAGAAGTATTGTTCTCATACCAGAAGTATCGTTCTAGTTCGTGAGGAGGGCAAGATGAACCTGAGCAGGCCACTAAGCAGCCTGATACCCACGCTGGAAGGTGAAGTGCTAACCGTGCTGGCTGGAGCACAAACCTCTTTTACTGGGGACCAGGTTCACGCAATCATCGGAAAGTTCTCCGACCGCGGAGTGCGCAATGCCCTGCAAAGACTCAGCGCGCAAGGGATCGTGACCCGTACCCCCGCTGGCGCCGCCGATCTATACGAGCTCAGCCCGGAGCATTTGATGGCTAAGTACATCAGGTCAATCGCTGGGTTACGCAAGGAGTTGATCCGTTCCATCAAAGAAGAGGTTTCCGGATGGAAATTCGCTCCAGTATGCGCAGCCTTGTTCGGATCAGCAGTTCGCGCTGACATGCGAGCCGACAGTGACATCGACATTTTCCTCGTAAGACCCGCCTCCATCGAGATGGGATTTGGTCCCTGGGAAGAACAAAGTGCCACACTCACCTCGAAAGTCAGTAAGTGGACTGGTAATGATGCGCGAGTATTTGAACTCAGCGAAACGGAAGTCGAAGAAGGCATCATCCTAAACGAGGGCGTCATCATGAACATCATCAACGAAGGTGTCATCTTCTTTGGCGATGACGGGTATCTCCGTTCTCTTCGCTACAAAAAGTCGAGCAAATCCCATGGCTAAATCCAAGAAATGCACGCCTGAAATACGTGCTGGGCGACTAGCGAAAGCAAAACAGTTTCTAACTGCTGCAGAGATGATAGCCGCAAACATTGAAGATGCTGACCTCGCAGATGCTTTTGTGACTCTTTGTGTTCATGCCGGAATAGCGGCATCAGATGTTATTTGCTGCGCAACTTTGAATGAGCACCACATCGGTGGCAACCACAACCTCGCGATAGAACTTCTGGGTCGGGTGGATAAGTCCAGCGCAATCCACCTAAAGACACTTCTGGACATGAAAGGTCACGCAGGTTACAGCTCGATGCCTACATCCAGCACTTACCAAAGGCGTGCAAAACTTGCAGCCCAGGCGTTGCTGAAGGCCGCAGAGTTGGTGTGATTGACTCAGTGCCCTCGGTGGGGGTCGAACCCACACTTGGAGGATTTTAAGTCCTCTGCCTCTGCCATTGGGCTACGAGGGCCACGGTGCTTTTAGATCTACTTACTCAATAACGGAGGCAAATCTACCTGCTTTCTTGAGGACCGAATCCAACTGTTTCTGTGTGAGTTTGCCCGTAAAGGTGTTCTGCTGGCTGGGGTGATAACTGGCTATAAGGAGGTAATCCACGCCCTCGTGGCGGTACTTCAACTCAACACCGTGAGCGAATTTCACCTTTGTCACGGGGTGACCGAGATCGACTAGTGCTTTACTCAATGCAGTCAGAGCGAAAGCGCCGAGGGCAACAAAAGCGCGGGCAGTGGGCATCGACAACTCAAGTTCCCTGCGCAGGAATGGCGCACAGGTATCGCGCTCGGATATCTCCGGTGCATTGCCGGGAGGTGCGCATCGCACAGCTGTAGTGACCCGCGTAAATGCAAGTTCTTGTCCATCGTCCCTTGACGTACTCGTCGGAATTTTCGCAATGCCGATCCGATGCAGAGATCCGTAGAGCCAATCCCCCGATGAATCCCCCGTGAAGACTCTTCCCGTGCGGTTGGCACCATGTGCGCCAGGTGCCAGGCCGACGATGATCATGCGCGGTTTATCAGAGCCAAATCCTGTGACGGGTTTGCCCCAATAATCTTCGTCGATGTACGCCTTCCGTTTCGTGATGGCGACTTCTTCGCGCCATTGCACCAATCGTTGGCATGCATTGCACCCGACAATATTTTCGTTAAGAACTGTAATTGATTGCGAGAGTGCACTGACTTTTGCCACGTCAGTTCTTCTAACTCTTGGCAAGTGACCAAACCATTCCGTCGAGAATGTCACTTTCGGATGCGACAAATTCATCTGCACCAGTCGCAATCATGATCCGAGAAAGGACGAGGGAGCCAGCGGTAATGACATCGACTCGACCTTCGTGCATGTAGGGAAGGGCTTTGCGTCGGTCATGAGTCATCTCTAAAAAGATTTTTGAAATCTCATGCACCCTCTCGGCCGAAATTCGCGAAAGATGGATCACGCGCGGGTCATATTCACTCAGACCAAGGGCAGCTGCTGCAACTGTCGTTGCGGTGCCGGCCACTGCAATCAGCGTTCTGGCTTTCTTTATTGGAACTACTTTTGCTGCCTCATCGATCGCCGCATC
>JBAZYI010000012.1:0-32822 GCA_041659345.1 Candidatus Nanopelagicaceae bacterium
CACATTGGCAATATGGGGACAATTCTGCCCCTAGCAAAGAGTGCTATAGACTAATCATTGCCCTACCGAGCGCAAGGTGCCAAGTTTCCAAAAGTGACGTTAGATACATCTATGGGAATCGAATTTGACCGTTCAGAGATCGCCGCGATGCGCCGTTCTTACAGTGAGACTGGGATGGGACCTCTATCCGAGAATCCTTTCGAACTCTTTAATAGGTGGCTCAGGGAAGCGCATGAAAACGTAGCAATTGTTGAGGCGAATGCCATGGTGCTCTCAACCGTCGATCATGAAGGTGAGATCACGACTCGAACTGTTCTTCTCAAAGATGTCTCTGAAAATGGCTTCACGTTCTTCACTCACTACACCTCACGAAAGGGCAGAGCCATTCACTCGCAACCCGAGGTCGCCCTGCTCTTCCCTTGGTACGCGATGGAACGACAAGTTGCCATCACCGGGCTTGCTCAAAGAGTTTCTAGGGCCGAATCCGAGCAATACTTTGCATCGCGACCGTGGTCACATCAGATTGGAGCATGGGCGAGCCGACAATCCGAGCCTCTTTCCTCTCGCGACGAACTGGAAGACCGCTGGAAATCAGCGGCTCTGAAGTGGCCAGAAGGAAGCACAGTTCCCACGCCGAGCGAGTGGGGCGGATACAGAGTTATCCCGAAAGTAATTGAGTTCTGGCAAGGGCGATATTCTCGATTGCACGATCGTGTGCAATACAGACGCGATGTCCAGAATATGGATACAGATATGAATGCGGATGCCGTTGCCCGAGTAAGCGAATGGGAGATCACCCGCCACTACCCGTAGACTTGCGCGCGTGAGCGAGATAAAAATTCCCGAAAACCTCAAACCGTCCGATGGCCGCTTTGGTTGTGGCCCCTCAAAGATTCGTCCTGCAGCACTTAGCGCATTGGCCCAATCAGGAACATCCATTCTTGGCACATCACACCGGCAGAAGCCGGTCAAGAACGTCGTGCACCGAGTCAGAGAGGGACTCTCTTCCCTCTTTGATCTACCAGAGGGCTACGAAGTTGTACTCGGAAATGGTGGCTCGACCGCATTCTGGGATATCGCAACTTTTGGTCTTATTGAAACCCGATCCCAACATCTAGTCTTCGGAGAGTTCTCCTCAAAATTTGCCGCGGCGGCGAAGGAAGCGCCATTCCTCGGCAATCCCACGGTAATCACATCCGAACCGGGCTCGCATCCGATTTCAAAGGTTGAAGATGGCATCGATGTCTACGCGATGACTCAGAACGAGACAAGTACCGGCGTATCCATGCCAATTGTCCGACCAGCAAATTCCGATGGCGCCCTCGTGCTCGTCGACGCAACTAGCGCTGCCGGTGGACTGGCTGTCGATGCCAAGCAATTTGATACCTATTACTTTGCCCCACAGAAATCTTTCGCCTCAGATGGAGGCATCTGGCTTGCAGTAATGAGCCCCGCCGCGATTGCACGGGCCGAGAAAATTAAGGCTAGTGGTCGTTGGGTTCCAGCATTTTTCAACCTCGTGACATCAATTGAAAACAGCCGCTTGGATCAGACCTACAACACCCCGGCTGTCGCAACTCTCATTCTCCTCGCGGAGCAGATTGAGTGGATGAACCAGAATGGCGGAATGGCGTTCTCTTCTGGACGTAGCGCAGATTCCGCATCGCGCCTCTACTCGTGGGCTGAGAAGACTTCATATACAAGCCCATTTGTGATTGATGCTTCCATGCGATCAAATGTCGTTGGCACAATCAATTTCGATGACTCAATTGATGCATCCAAGATTGCATCCACGCTTCGTGCAAACGGAATCGTCGATACTGAGCCGTACCGAAAACTTGGACAAAATCAACTCCGCATTGGAATGTTCCCGGCGATAGAGCCAAGTGACATTGACGCGCTTACCGCTTGTGTCGAATATGTTGTTAACGCGCTATAGCAAGCGATAATGGGAGAATGATTTTTAAAGGGGAGCGCATTTTTTGGGCGATTTCACTCCAGATTGCTCTCCTCAATTTTTATATGGGTGGTTTTGGACCAGCACAACCGCTACTTAGAGCGCAGCAGCACACCTCCTTAACAATCGCGGGTCTGCACGGAACGGCAATGGGCATCGCTTCCATCATCGCTGGATTGACGGGCCCCCGAATAGTTCATCGGTTTGGGCGTGTGACTACCTCATGGCTGGGGATGGCGATTTTTTGTACTGGCGTTTTTATTTTTGTCATTTCCCCACCCATTCAATTGACGCTATTTGCAACGCTTATCTCGGGCTTTGGAACCTCACTCGTGGTCAACGTAATGGTTACACAACTCTCACATCACTACTCAAAAAACGCATCAAAGGCGATTTCTCAATCAAGCGGTGTGGGATCAATCGGCTACATTCTTGGAACTCTGACTGTGGGAATGATTGCAGGCACATCATTTAGTTGGCGGCTTGGCCTGCTTGCCGTCATTCCAGCGAGCGTGATCCTCTACCTTCTCACGCATCGGGCAATCGCAGCAGAACACATTCCAGATCCAGTAGGACACCAAAGAGGCTCGTTGAACAGCAAATTCTGGATCTCATGGGTTGGATTTATTGCATGTATATCAAGCGAATTTGCTATCACTTTCTGGTCTGCTGCCCTTCTCCGAGAACGGCTCGGGTCGAGTGCAGCCGTCTCAACCATCTCAATCATGGCTGTCGGAGCCGGCATGGGAATCGGTAGATGGTTTGGTCCAAATATTCTTGGCCGACATCCACTCGATAGAAAACTCTTAGCCGTTATCGTGATTCAATTTGTCGGCTTTGCAGCTTTCTGGTCTTCACACTTCTTATGGTTCTCACTCATTGGACTTTTTGCAGTCGGTGTCGGTCTTTCCATGCAATTCGCACTTGCCTCATTGCGACTCATGGGATTTAGCGACGATCGCCCCGATCTGGCCATTGGAAAGAGCTCTCTAGCGGCAGGGCTAGCGATCGCAGGCGCACCCTTCTTACTTGGCATCCTCGGAGATCATCTTGGAATCTCCCGCGCCTTTCTGTTGGTTCCAGTTCTCATAATTGTCGCAGTGGCAACAATTGTCGCGATACCTTCGGACCAATCTTTTGGTCAGGAATCCATCGGTCAGGATAAGAAGTGAATTACAAAACTCGCAGAATAATTACTCTGATCACGCTCTTTGGCATGCTAGCCCTTATCATCATAAATGGGCGGTAAAACAACATCGATTGAGAAGTCAACAGGTGCTTCTACCCTGTGACGATATCGCTTCCACACAAAGAGTGCTGCAAGCACCGTAATTAATCCACCGCTGGCGATTGTAGGTCTCACACCAACGCGCTCGGCCATAAATCCAATAAGTGGTGCACCAACGGGAGTGCCTCCCATGAAAACAAAAAGATAAATGCCCATCACGCGTCCACGAAGAACTGGATCCGTATTCACTTGCATCAAGGAATTGGCGGCGATCATCGTTGAAAGAGCAGCAAAACCGCAGACTGGCAACCATAATGCATAGAGAGAAAAGGTGGGCATGAGAGCCAAAATCATGAGAGCAACTCCGAAGCAGAGACTCCCGTAGACAACGAACATCGTCTTTCTAAATCGCTCCAAGCGCGCAGAGATCAACGCTCCGCTGAGTGATCCAATTGCAATTATTGTCCCGAGCAATCCAAAGGATGCGGCTCCACGGTGAAATATTTTTGTCGCAGCAAGGGCGTTAAAGATTTGAAAATTAAGTCCAAAGGTCGCCATAAAGAAAACCACGAACATGATTGCGTAGAGATCGGGACGAGCTTTCACATAACGTATTCCTTCTCTCACGCTGCCCACACTGGTGCTCCGTGGCATGAAGAAGAACTCACTCTTTCGAAGGTTCATAAGCGCCGTGATAACGATCAAATAGGAGCCTGAATTGAGCAAAAATGACGGGCCAGTCCCAAATGCTGCGATTGAAGCCCCCGAGAGGGCAGGTCCAATGAGCCGTCCCGCATTGAAGTTTGCAGAGTTGAGACTGACGGCATTGCCGACATCAGAATGGCCAACAACTTCGGTAATGAAACTCGCACGAACGGGATTGTCCACCGCGCTTGCGACGCCGAGTAAGAAGGCAAGTGCAAATACATGCCAGAGTCTTACTTGGTGGATCACAACAAGAATTCCCAACATGGCAGCGAAGAGTCCGCCACCTACATTTGTAAAAATGAGCACTTTTCGCTTATCAAATCTATCCGCGAGCGCACCACCATGCAGACTGAAGAAGAGAACGGGCGCAAATTGAAGAGCAGTAACAAGTCCTAATGCGGACCCGTTGTTATTTGTTAGTTCAAGCACGAGCCAATCTTGGGCAATCCGCTGCGCCCAACTTCCAATGTTGGAAATCGTATTTGCTGCGAAGAGAATTCTAAAATTACGATGGCGAAAAGAACGCCAATTACCATTCTCTTTCACATGCACCGGATGGACCTCCTAACGAGAGCCTACCGTCATTAGAGAGGTACCCCTTGG
Organism: Candidatus Nanopelagicaceae bacterium; assembly: GCA_041659345.1. Taxonomy (GTDB): domain Bacteria; phylum Actinomycetota; class Actinomycetes; order Nanopelagicales; family Nanopelagicaceae; genus QYPT01. The sequence continues at coordinate 4,497 of JBAZYI010000012.1, forward strand.
GCTACTATGCGGATATGGCTCAGTATGTGAGATCGGTTGTAAAATTATTATCCTTTGGCATTAGCGGGTGGATTATCGCCGGCGTCATCGCGATTATGTTGAATGCAGAATCGAAAGTGATCTGGACTTGCTTCATGGGTGCGCTTCTTGGATTGACAGGGATGCTCTATACAATTCGCAGAGCACGAAGAACTGGCATTTAAGCCTCTAGCTGGCCTGCAATACCGCGAAGGACTTTCCCGAGTCGTTCGGCCTCAACTGCCGAGGGATGTCGTCCATGGCGCAGACCATTTCCAACTTTGTCCAAGATCTTGATGGTGTCTTCGATCATTGCAGCAAGGTCATCAGGATTAACGTGATTGTTTGCGACCAGTGATGGCGGGGCATCTATTACTCGCACAGAAAGTGCTTGCGGCCCACGACGGCCATCGGCAACGCCAAATTCCAGTTTTGTCCCAGGCTTAACTGTGGTCACGCCTTCTGGAAGAGAGGTTGCAGCCAAATAAACATCTTCGCCTTCATCTGAGGCGATAAATCCAAAACCCTTTTCCAGGCTGAACCATTTCACGCGACCTGTAGGCATGGGGAACGCTCCTTTGAATAACTCAACTCGTGTGAGCCGCACGGAAATTACGGGCAGAGGACGAGTTTACCGTAATCGCTCTGCACGGGGAACAGTGATTAAAGGGTCGCTTCTGAGTGAGCGCCGCATCCATGATCAACTGAGACAACATGACCATCTTGCGGTGAAATCGCATTTGCGCATACTCCAAAGGCTCCCCGGAGTGAGCCTGCGATAGGGATAAAGAAACCGCAAGAGGCACATGGTTTGGGGGCAGCTTTGGCAATCGGAGCATCTGGGCCGTAGTCACCCGTGTACCAACGCTTGCTCGCTTGATCGCGACCTTCTATGGACATCACCCGGGCGCGACCGAGACCCAGTTCCCAGAATTGAATCTCCTCTAACTCTTCATCTCCTGGCAGGGCAGCAAATCCAGGCACCAATCGAGCGTCGTCGGGAGAGGAAGGCAAGATGTCGCCGACTCCAATATCGCCGGGTTGAATACGGTCTGCGTAGGGAATCCACTCAGGTGCAAGAAGCGAATCGGGCCCCGGAAGCAGAACGACATCACAAATGGTCGGCTCGCTCTTATCGTCAACCTTGATCGCGGTTACGACCCAGCGCCAGCCTTTGTACCCGGGCAAGGATGCTTCAAAGAGGTAACTTGCCATCCTGCCTTTGGTATCAACATCTTCCGAGATGAAATCTCCGACATGTTTGGCTTCAGCAGCGCCCTCTATAAGTGCTGCCCGCGCTAGATCGAGCGCATCAAATGCACCCGCAGATTTCTTTAACCATGCCATGGGGTAAGGGTAAAGCAGAAAGGACTCCCGAGGTAATCGGGAGTCCTTTCGTAGGTTTTTTGAACGATTTACGCAGTTGGGGAAGTGCTTGGAGACGGGGAAGTGCTTGGAGACGGGGAAGTGCTTGGAGACGGCGTTGGGGCAGGAAGGTGAAGGGCTGCAATTGCTGCTCGAAATGCCGTATTGGCAGCCTGTAGCGCGGTGTTGAAAGCTGTTTGGGCGGTGCTTATTGCAGTCTTGTAGGTTGCAAGTGCACCGGCAGCCGCTGGCGCAGCAGCACTCTGGAAAGCATCACGTGCTGCCTTGGTCGCGTTTTGGAAAACCACGACAGCTGCATTTCTCGCGTTCTGATAAGTAGTGAGCGCTGCGGTGATAGCAGGATCGGTCTTGCCTTTCTTTGCGAACTTCTTAGCCAGGGCACGCGCTTGTGCCTCCAAACTCTTGCCTTCATTTTCAAACTTCTTACCCATACTTTCTAAACTTCGGTTATTCCACTTTAGTACGGGAGAAATAGAGGGAGATGAAATTTTACTTTGCTTTCCGCCTTTTCCTGGGTTGCCCTTGCCCTCTGAAGCCATAGCGAGCGGCGATGTCGCGGCAACAATAAGCAATGCAGAACTGGCGGCAACTATTACGTTAAATGTCTTTCTCGAAATCACTTTTTCTCCGATCCTAGGGAAGCGTTCAGTGTAAAGAAGAAAAATAGTTCACAGAACAAAATCTGAGGTATTCACACGATTTTCACAAAGTTAACTTCTGATTTGACCTCTGACATAAGTAGGAATACATACTTCTATAGAAAGAATGCGCCCCGAGAGTTTGACTCCCGAGGCGCATTCTTTTAAAGGGTGAAGATATTTAGAAGTCCATATCCCCGCCACCAGGGCCAGCAGGCATTGCTGACTTCTTCTCTGGCTTATCCGCGATAACAGCTTCTGTTGTGATGAAGAGTGCCGCGATAGATGCTGCGTTCTGCAATGCAGAGCGCGTCACCTTGGCTGGATCAATGATTCCGGCCTTGATCATGTCGACATACTCACCAGTGGCAGCATTAAGACCGAAGCCTGGCTCAAGATGGCGAACTTTCTCGACCACAACTCCGCCTTCAAGTCCTGCGTTGATCGCAATCTGCTTGAGAGGCGCCTCGATGGATGATTCAACAATCTTTGCACCAGTTGCCTCATCGCCCTCGAGCTTCAACTTCGAGAAAGCCACTTTGGCAGCCTGTAGAAGTGCAACCCCGCCGCCGGCGACAATGCCTTCTTCAACCGCAGCTTTTGCGTTACGGACAGCATCTTCGATGCGGTGCTTGCGCTCTTTGAGTTCGACCTCAGTAGCAGCGCCGGCCTTGATAACTGCAACTCCGCCAGCCAATTTAGCCAAACGCTCTTGCAACTTCTCACGGTCGTAATCAGAATCGCTCTTCTCGATTTCAGAACGGATCTGCGTAACGCGACCCTTGATCTGATCAGCATCTCCAGCGCCCTCAACAATAGTTGTCTCATCTTTGCTGATGACAACCTTGCGTGCATGGCCTAAGAGTTCGATACCTGCTTGATCCATCTTGAGACCGACCTCTTCAGAAATGACGGTTGCGCCGGTAAGAATCGCAATATCTTGCAACATTGCCTTACGTCGGTCACCGAATCCTGGAGCTTTTACGGCTGCTGAGCGGAAAGTTCCGCGAATCTTATTTACTACCAAAGTTGCAAGTGCTTCGCCTTCAATATCTTCGGCGATGATTGCAAGTGGCTTACCTGACTGCATGACCTTCTCAAGAATCGGCAGCAGGTCTTTGATATTGGTAATCTTGGAATTTGCGATCAAGATGTATGCATCTTCAAGAACTGCTTCCATGCGATCGGAGTCAGTGACGAAATATGGGGAGATGTAACCTTTGTCGAAACGCATACCTTCGGTGAGTTCAAGTTCGAGTCCGAAAGTGTTTGACTCCTCAACAGTGATAACGCCCTCTTTGCCGACCTTGTCCATCGCTTCAGCGATCATCTCGCCGATAGTGGTATCTGCTGCAGAGATAGATGCGGTAGCTGCAATCTGCTCTTTGGTTTCGACGTTCTTCGCCATTGCCACGAGCTCGGCAACAACCGCTTCGACAGCCTTTTCAATTCCACGCTTGAGCGCCATTGGATTGGCACCGGCCGCAACGTTGCGAAGACCTTCACGGACTAGTGCTTGAGCCAGAACGGTTGCAGTGGTTGTTCCATCTCCTGCTACATCGTCAGTCTTCTTAGCAACTTCCTTAACCAGCTCTGCGCCGATTTTCTCCCATGGATCTTCCAGGTCGATTTCTTTTGCAATGGACACACCGTCGTTTGTAATTGTGGGGGCTCCCCACTTCTTCTCCAAAACGACGTTTCGCCCGCGAGGTCCGAGGGTTACCTTGACCGCATCCGCGAGAATGTTCATTCCACGTTCTAGGCCACGACGGGCCTCTTCGTTAAAGGCAATCTGCTTTGCCATAGTTGGTTTCGCTCCTATGTTTTCTATCGTTATTGGGGGGATTTATCACTCACACCCCTAGAGTGCTAACGCTAAATCTAGAGCAGGGCTAGCCGGTGGGCAAATGCACGAAAGGGTGCCGCAGGGGAGTTCAGCGAGCCGAGCGAGCGCTCATCCGCGCTTGGCGGAGTCTGCGTAGGCGTTTCACGAGCATAGGAGAGGCCAGCAGGGCATCTTCCCGATCCACCAGGTCATTGAGAAGTTGGTAGTAGCGCGGGGCGCTGAGGTCGAAGAGTTCCTTGATCGCGCTCTCTTTAGCCCCGGCGTAGCGCCACCAACTCCGCTCAAACTCCAGTATCCGCACCTCAAGGTCGCTCAAGGCGGAGATGTGGGAAGTGGGAGTGGTTACTGCGCTCTCGTCCATATGGGCAAGCCTAAAGCAATCCCGTCCGAAATGTGGGGATTTAGAGGGTCTCCAAGATGAGATCGATATCGCTCACCTTGGTCCAGGGGTTGACGATGGCAAAACGGAGGATCGGCGCACCGTGATGGGCAGAGGGCGGGACGAACCCAATCTGATTGGCAAGGAGGTGATCGCTCCAGGATTGATAGTCGGCGCTTCCCCACCCGTTGCGGGTGAAAGCGACGACGGAGAGTTCTGGATCTCGCAGGAGTTCGAGCCTTGGATGCAGACGGATTTTCTCCGCGGCCGCACGAGCAACTTCCATGGTCTTCTCAATCGCCTCGGCATAGGCATCTGTTCCATGAGCAGCAAGTGAGAACCAGAAAGGCAACCCACGAGTGCGACGGGTCAAGTGAATGGCATAGTCAGAAGGATTCCAAGAATCCTCTTCCTGCAGAGTTTCCAAGTAAGAAGCGTGTTGCGTATGAACTGCCTTCGCCAATTTTGGATTTCTGTAAATCAATGCGCAAGCGTCAAATGGTGCGAAGAGCCATTTGTGTGGGTCAACAATAAATGAATCTGAGAGTTCGATTCCGAGAAATTTTTCTCGAACGGTTGGCGAGCACATTGCCGCCAATCCATAAGCGCCGTCTACATGAAACCAGATGTCGCGTTCTTTTGTTACAGGCCCAAGTGAAACTAAATCATCGATGGTCCCTAAATTCGTAGTACCCGCGGTAGCTACAACTGCGAAGACTCGTGTCTTCTGCGATCCGTGATATCTGTCAATCTCTCGCGCGACATCGGCGCCCTGCAATTTTCCTTCGGCATCAGGTGCAATGGCCAATACATCAACATCCATCACTTGAGCTGCCGACGAGATGGAGGAGTGGGCTTCTTGGCTACAAGCAATCGCCCATCGCGTGGTTTCTGGCCAAAGTTTTCTCGCCTCTGCTCGTGCGACAACCAGAGCAGAAAGGTTTCCGACTGTTCCGCCTTGAACAAAGACTCCACCCGAACTCGCTGGCAATCCCGCAAGATCTGACAACCATCGAAGTGCCTGATTCTCTGCAAATACCGCGCCGGCACCCTCTTGCCAGGAACCTCCGTAGAGTGCGCTTGCACCGACGACGAGATCGAAAAGGTTGGCGTACTCGCTGGGAGCAGATGGAATAAAGGCTAAGTTGCGCGGATGATCGGTTGAGATGCACGCTTTCGCAAGGACTCGGGTAAAGACTTCCAGGGCTTCGTGACCACCCAGACCCTTTGCGGTAATCGTATTTCCAACTGCGTCAAATAATTGAGACTCAGAGAGGGGCCCGTCCAACGGCGGATCACTCTTGAGACGATGAAGACTGTAGGCCAATACTTCATCTGCGAGTACCTCAACTTCATGGGTGAACTCATGCATGTAGAGAAGTGTGCCATGCCACCCTCTAAACTCATTACAGAACCAGGGATGAGAGGAGAGGTCGTGAATCAGCGGTATATAGATCTGCGAGGTCACCAAATCTGGAATTCCGAGTGGGCCAATAACGGAGAAGCACTCGTTCTGCTTCACGGAGGGTTGAGTGCAACAGAGGACTTCGACAAATATCTACTACCAGCCTGTGTTGATACCCACCACGTCTATGCATATGACCGCACCGCCCACGGACGAACTGCAGATCGAGCGGGCAGCCTTCACTACGAATTCCAAACGAGCGAAGCAATCGCCTACCTTGAAGATGTAGTGAAAGCGCCTGCTCACCTAGTTGGGTGGAGCGACGGCGGAATCATCGCCTTGATGGTCGCAATCTCTAGACCAGAGCTGGTGAAATCAATTGTTGCGATAGGGGCCAATTTTCACTTCGAACAGAACGGAGAACCAATTGAGGAGTGGAAGATATCTGAAGAAGACCGATTAGAGCACGCGCAGAGATCACCTGACAGACCAGAATCACTCGACGAGAAAGTGCGTCGTATGAGAGATATCTGGAATAGCGAACCGACGTTGACGAAGGAGGATCTGGCAAAAATTCAATGTCCGACCCTCATCATGGCTGGTGACGATGAGCGGATGGAAATTGAACACACCGCTTCCATGTACCTAGCAATTCCACAAGGACAGCTAGCGATCATTCCAGGTACTTCGCACTTTGTTCTTAAGGAAAAGCCAGCGCTAACTCAGGCAGTCATCAAAGAGTTCCTCGGCGATCTCGCGCCACCGATTACCCGACAACCATTTCGGAGAACAAATCCCACAATTAATTAGTGTCTGTATTTAGTATTTAGTGTCTGACCGCGCGAACTCGCTCATCGTGAAGTTGATCAAATATTGATGTAGAAATCGGTGACATCGCGCCCAACTTTCTTTCAAGTATCCAATCAGCAAGTTCTGGATTTCGCGCCAATGCCGGTCCGTGCATATATGTTGCGACTATTTGGTCGGTGATAAGTCCTTCCACACCGCTTCCTGTGCCATTACCAACTCCGTGGCTGACCCGTCCAAGGGGCTGCAACTCCTCAAGAAAACGGGTTTGACCGCCGTGATTCTCAAAGCCGGTCAACGTGGCGATCGGAATTGTCGGTTCAGAGATTACTTCCCCCACTGAACGCAACTCTGCAGGGATGGTTTCGACTGCGATCAATTCAAGTCCAGGAACTATTCGTCCGCCTGAGGCCGGAAAATTCATTCCTAGTATTTGGAATCCCGCGCAGACGGCGAATATATGTGCGCCGCTCTCCAGCGCCTTCTTCATTCCATCTTTTCGCGCCAAAATTTCCATGGCGGCTATCTGGGCGTCATCCTCACCGCCACCTAGAAGATATAGATCAGCTTTCGTCGGAATTCTATCGCCGACAGCGACGATTATGACCTCGTGTTCAAATTCGCGTTGCTTGAGTCGCCAACTTAAAATGTCAACGTTTCCGCGATCACCATATGTTCCCAACAATTCTGGGAGAAGATGGACGATGGTAAAAGTCATCAGCGTCTCACCGACTTCGCCAAACGATGGAAGGCGGTATACGAAGCAATCAAGTCCGCTTTCTTATCTCCTATTACCCGCGCCGCTTCCAATTCATCGTTGACAATACGGTGTGGAATTTCATTTACGGTAAGTCGTGCTGACACATCGAGACGTCGCTCGCCAGTAACGAGAACTACCCTCCCTCGAAGTGGTGAGTAATCAACATCCCAAAGCCACGATGTGTCCTTGCCATCTTGGGTATTCGCATTGACCGAGAGAAGAACAGTCTCGGGACCACTAGTCGAACTCGTCGCTAAGGTCTCGCGCCAACTTGCCGGATTCTTTGAAAGAAGAAGTCGGAAAATAGTGGCACCAATATGCAGTTCGCCGAAACGCCCATCGACGCTCGAAACCATTGAAACTGCATTTGCCGCAGCGGTTGGGGAAACTCCGATTACTACGGCAGAGATAATCGCCCGAGCCGCATTTGCAACTGCCGCTCTGCCTGGGATTCGACTCACTACTTCGATCATCTCTCCGTCTGGACCGCGAAGAGTGCCATCGTTTAAAACCCAGTCTGGATCCGGTTTCATGAAGCCGCATTCACAGTGATAAGAATTTCCACCATCAGACCAGACCAGAACGTGCCCGCAGACAGGACAGGTTGACGCATCAATATGTCCCTTCGTTCCTGCACTAAACCAGATGACTTTTGACCAATCTTGCGCAGCCCAGACGACAAAAGGATCATCTGCATCACCGAGAATCTGACAATTCTCGGGCAGAGTGGCAAGAGCGTCTTTCCATTTCTGTGCGACAAAGCGAACTTCCGAGAGGCGATCTAGTTGATCTCTCCCAAGATTAAGAAGTACAACTAACTCTGGACGGGTCTGCGTAATTGCCCACGGAAGAACCATTTCATCAACCTCAAGCGCTGCTGTTTTGGCCTTTGAGTCTTGGCTCAGAGCGGTCGCAACGCCGGCGAAGAGATTTGCGCCAGTGAAATTACTAATTGTTCTAGTTGTTGTGGCGAGCGCGTTGTAGATCAGAGAAGTTGTCGTGGTCTTCCCATTAGTTCCGGTGATGAGAATAATTCTGCGATTCTTGGAGAGGGTAGCAACCGCACTGGGCATAAGTTTGAGGATTATCCGCCCGGTAACCATGACGCCGCTGCCCCGCCCAGTTAACCTTGAAAGAGCACCAAAAACATTGGCAAACCAAATGGTGACTTTCAGCTTCATCAGTTCAGCAATCCAACGGCTCTAATACTCCAGTGCTCACGTCATAAATCGCGCCAGCCACCACCACGCCCTTTCGCAAAAGTGGGTACGAACGAATCCGAATGAGGTCGGTTGTGAGCGCCTTGCGCTGATCTCGATCCGTTCTAAATTCAAGGCTCCGGGTATCGACTCCGTACTGCTCAAAGATAGTTGAGTGGATATCCTCTTCACTGCTCTGCGCCATTCGGCAGTCGGTATGAGGCATAACCAGAATTCGATCGACTCCAAGAAGGTAAGTCGCAAGGACCAGCGTGCGTAGAACATCCTCTGTCACGCGCGCACCCGCATTTCTTAAAATCTTGGCATCCCCGGACGCCATCCCGACAACGGCAAGCGGGCTAATGCGCGAGTCCATGCAGGTCACAATCGCTAGGCCCTTGGCCGCAGATCCTGTGAGGAGGCTTCCTTGAAAATTCTCGGCAAAGCCCCTATTTGCGCTCAAGGCATCCTCGAAGGCTTTCGCTGGGAAGGTGCCTGGCTCGGTCATCCTGGAAGTCTACCGAGTCAAAAAATTCTCACATTGCCTGTAACGCTAGAACCTCTCCCGTCGTTTTAAGCAGCAGATACCTACAGACCCTACTTACCCCACTAGCCTCACAGGGAGTTTTTCATGAAAGCCATCAAAAGGAACCATCTCGTCGCAATTGCTGTAGGAGCATTGCTCCTCTCCGGTTCCAATCTGGCTCAGGCTCAGGCTGGCGATCATAAGAAAGAGAATAAATCCCATTCAAAGCAGAAAAAGGTAAAGCCGATCAAACTCCAGGGCGGGGTCGGCGTACTCAGCCTTGATACGAGCACAGTCGTTCCTCAATTCCAGTTCGACACTTCGACAGTAGTACCGCACATTGAAATCGACGAAGACCACATCCCACGCTTTGATACAGGTACAGCCACTTCGCAATGGCCTCCGCTCCAATTTCCCCATGGAGCCAGTTCCCACCATGACGATGAGGGAGACGACCATGACGATGAGGGAGACGACCATGACGGGGATGACGATGACGGAGATGATCAAGTCTCAGGAATAATCCCTCCTACGCCTCTTGGCATTCGCAACGGCTGAAGAGAGTTAATCTTTGAGGCAACACCGCAAAAGGGTTAGGGGCAGATGGAAGAGTCGGAAGAAAAGATCGGACATACCAAAGAGCAGAGTGAAGAGTTCACCGACGCTGTGTCCGATCTGCCCAATTACGACCAACTGGTAGAGGAGGCGATCCGCGGAAATGATTCAGCATTCACCCTCCTATGGCGACACTTCCAGCCACGCATGGTCCGCTACCTCGCCATGTTTACCAACGACCCAGAAGATCTCTCCTCGGAAGTCTGGATCAAGGTCGCGACTTCAATTAAGAGTTTCCAAGGTGATTCCAAAGCCTTTAAGGGATGGATCTACACAATTGCTCGAAATTCCGCCACAGATCTGGCGCGCAAAAAGAAAAGGGAAGGGCTTACATCCGAACTTCATGAAGGAGATTGGATGGGCGAGAACTCTACGATGGTCGAGGTCATGGATCTAATCAAGAAATTGCCGCAAGAGTACGCAGAAATCATTCTGCTCCGTGTAGTTGCCGACCTCGAAGTAAATGATGTGGCCGAGATTGTAGGTAAGACACCCGGAAATGTAAGAGTGTTAACGCACCGCGGATTAAAACAACTCAACGAAATGCTCTCAAGGGGGTGATGCAGAATGAATAATGATAAAGATTTTTCGCTGGATGATAGCGAAGCTTTAATTAGCAATCTTAAGTCGAGTGCTGCACCCGAGCTTGAGAGATTGAGAAGCACACTCAACTTGCTCTCGCACGTCCACGAGCTTTCGCCAACTTCCAGTCCACCGGTCCTTCCATCGGAGATTGGTCAACCAGTTCAGCTCCTCACTCGCAATCCCTCGAAAACGCGACGGACAATGATCACGTCAATTCTCTCCGTTGGAATCCTGGCCTCCGCATCCCTTGCCGCCGCCGCTGTAACTGGAAGAGGACCCGCCCCGATAGTTAATGCGGGTCACCAGAGTGCGAAACTTGTTAAAGCAGTAGCGGGCGCCATCAGCGACGCCGTAACAGGTGGGAACGATGAGACTCCAGCGAAGCCTTCACCCGCTACGAGCAACCCATCCCTTCTCCCAGGTAGCGAAGATGAGAATGAATCTGATGACCGAGAAGATTCAGAAGATTCGCTGATTGGTCCATCATCGCTTCCCACTTCCGGAGGCGATGATGGGACAACCAATTCAGACTCAGAAGATTCAGATGATGAGGATATTTCACCTTCAGTTACGGCATCTCCTGAACCCAGAACAGTAATACCTTCTGGAATACCGAAACCTACCTCCTCTCCAGAAGATGATTCCTCAGATGATGAAGATGAAGAGGATGACTAACCCAGAACGAACTACTTGTTCTTCTCTTTCTTCTCCTGCTTCTTAGCACGCTTCTCCTTGAGAGAAAGTTTTGGTTCCTTCTTCTGATTCGCGTTGCTCTTCTGTTCTTTATTTGCCATGGTCACTCCGTTCTCGGCGCTCGATTCCTAGTAAATCACTAAGGTGAGTCTAAGGGAAAGGTATGCTCTCAGTCTTGGCCATTGGGCTAGAGGAAATTAGAGGTTCTGGATGCTGGGCTTTACCGTCACAGCCATTGCGGGGCTAGTCGTTGGCACAATCAACGGAATGGCTGGTGGGGCTTCACTCATTTCCTACCCGGTCCTCCTCGCGCTCGGACTCCCCCCAGTTGATGCGGCAATTACAAATGCTTTAGGCGTCTCCAGTGCCAATCTCTTTGCCATTCGAGCTGGAGAGCACACAGCCGTAAAACTTATGAAGGACTATAAACGGCTCATCATCATCTCCGTCATCTGCTCATTAATTGGAGCAACGCTTCTCTTAGCATTTCCTCCAAATATTTTCGAACACGTGGTTCCATTTCTATTGCTTGCAGCCACACTCACACTTCTACTGCCCACCAAACCTCGCGTCAGCCGACGCAATGAAATTGCGGAGACACTTGGCATTGCCTCCAGCGGTCTTTACTGCGGATATTTCGGACCTGGTCAGGGTGTCATGGTGATTACATCTCTGGCGCGAAACCCCAAAGATCCAGCAACTCTCAACGCAGCAAAAAATATCATCGTCGGAGTCACGAGCATCGCATCAAACATCGTCTACGTATTTAGTGGTCACGTGTACTGGTCGCTTGCCTTTGCCTTGTTCCTTGGTTCGAGCATCGGCGGAACCCTCGGTGGCCGGTGGGCAACCAAGATGTCTCCGCTGTTTTACAGAGTGCTTGTCATGAGTGTTGGATTTGGAGCCTCAATCTGGCTCTTCATCAAGTACTTCTTCTAAAGAGCCCCCCGTCAGGATTGAACTGACGACCTTCCGCTTACAAGGCGGATGCTCTACCACTGAGCTAGGGAGGCCTTTCCTACCAGCGCATTATGTCAGCGCAATTGGGATTGAAGAAATTGCGTCCAGATCAGACCGTCTTAGCCATGGTTCCGCATGTCTTTCCAGGAAATAGGAACCGAATGTTTTGCGGACCTTCCATCCCCTGAGGATTTCCCGCGCAACCGTCGCCACATCCACGGGAACAAGAAAGTCAAGTACCAGCGAAGGTTTGATGAAAGTCTTTCCCGACGTCCAACCTTTTCACGTGGCGCTAATGGCTCTCGCCAACTCGTCGAGTACGGAAGCTCTAATTTTTCCAGGACACCTTGCGCCACTCGATCATGTCCAAGTGGGTTGAGGTGCAGCCGGTCATCGGCAAGAAAGCGGCGATCGCTCAGGAAATTCTCCTCATTGGCATCTGCCACTATGGCGCCAACTTCTCTGGCCACCGATCGGACATTCTCATTAAATGCACGGAAGCGGGACTCCCAGAGATCCGCGGTCTTACCCGTCCGATCGGTTCTTTCTAGCACGGTGAAGAGAAGGATCGTTGCCCCAGATTTCGAAATTTCGCGAACTGCCTGCGCATATAACGGTAGGACTATTTCTGCCTTGTAATTGGGACGCAGCACGTCATTGGCCCCCGCATGAAAGGAGAGGAGGGTCTCGGGGCCCGTCACATAAGTAAGAGCGAGCGGAATCTGATCCTGGACAACCTGTCTGACCAACTTTCCCCGTACCGCCAAATTTAAATAAGTGAATTCAGGTACGTGCTCAGACATGACATCTGCAACTCGATCTGCCCAGCCACGATAATCGCCGTTCACCACATGGTCAGACATTCCCTCAGTAAAGGAATCTCCGCAAGCGATGAGTCGAGAGAATTTCATTGTGCGCGGCGTTGCTCATCCACCCAGAAGAGTGCGATTGATGTTGCGACACTGGCATTGAGCGACTCTGTAGTTGTACTCATTGGGATAGCCACAACTAGATCGCATTTCTCCTTAACGAGTCGAGAAAGTCCCTTTCCCTCGCTACCGACGACGATCATGATTGACTCTTTGGCCAGCTTCATCTTGCTCAAAGAATTCTCAGATTCGCCGTCAAGTCCGATTACGAAACAGCCCACCTTCTTTGCAGCGTCAATGGCACGCGACAAATTTGGAACCTGCGCGATCTGCATTCGGGCGGCGGCACCAGCCGAGCTCTTCCAAGCCGACGCAGTCATTGCCGCGGCACGTCGTTCGGTCATTACAACGCCGTCCGCGCCAAATGCGGCGGCGCTTCGAACTATGGCTCCAAGATTTCGTGGATCGGTTACGCCGTCAAGGGCGACGATCAGCATTGGACTCTTTGCTCGAACCGCTATCTCCTCAAAGCTTGAGTATTGATATGGCTTGATCGCCAGCAGAACTCCCTGGCTACTTCCAGAGAGGCCCTCAACTTCGGCACGGTGCACTTCTCTTATCGGAAGGTGAATCGCCATGGCCAACTTCAACGACTCAGTAATGCGGTCATCAACGTCAATACTTCTTGCAATGATCAATTCCGTGGCGGGAACTCCGGCCCTAAGTGCTTCGACTACTGCATTGCGACCCGCAACCAATTCACCGCCGCCCTTTGGACGCTCGCTCTTCTGGCGAGGTGCACGAGGTCGAGTCTCCTTAGCGCCGGTCGCCTTTTTCCGCTTTGCAGCAGCGTGATATGGGCGATCTTCGGCCTTAGGAGTTGGTCCTTTGCCAGCTAGACGGCGCTTGTTCTTCCCACCTGTGCCCGTTGTTGCACCCTTTTTGGATGTACGCACCGCGCCGCGGCGTTCTGAATTACCGGCCATGTTATTACCGCTCTTCCTTAGATTTTATCGACCAACGTGGTCCTTGCGGCGTATCTTCAACAATAATTCCTAGTTCGGCCAGTTCGTCGCGTATCTGGTCGGATGCAGCGAAATCTTTTCGCGCTCGCGCGGCTAGTCGTTGCGCGAGAGCAAGTTCAATTGTGCCAGAGAGTGCGACCGCAAGATCGGTCCCATCACTGACTGAAAATACAGGGTCGTAAGGATCGCAACCAAGAACATCGAGTGCTCCGCGAATTTCCGACGCCTTCAATTCAAGCGTTTTTAGGTCGCCAGAAGTGATTGCGATATTTCCAACACGAAGTGCTTCTGCAATATGGGCGAGTCCCTGAGGAACGGCTAAATCGTCATTCATTGCATCAGTAAATTCTTGCGAGAGTAGTGGAGCCGGCACTTTCCCTAAAGCGATGCACGCGCGCGCGAGAAAACTTTCGATCCGACGAAATGCCGTGGCAGATTCCTCGAGAGACTCGGGAGAATATTCAAGTATCGAGCGGTAATGGGCGCTACTGAGGTACCAACGCAATTCAATTCGTCGCACGCGTTGGAGAACTGCTTTAACTTGCATTGAATTACCGAGGGATTTACTCATCTTCTCACCCGACGAAGTCACGAGGGCGTTGTGCATCCATGTAGTTGCAAATGCCCATCCCGCCGCTTGCGACTGTGCAATCTCATTTTCGTGGTGGGGGAAAATTAAATCTAAGCCGCCACCGTGAATATCAAAAGCTTCCCCCAAATATGCGTGCGCCATTGCCGAGCATTCCAAGTGCCAGCCCGGTCTGCCGGGACCCCATGGAGTCGGCCAGGATGGCTCTCCCTCTTTGGCAGCTTTCCACATCGCAAAATCGCGCGGGTCTCTCTTATAGATCTCGTCTGCATCCGCAGCGGATTGCAGGTCATCCACATTCTGACGGGAGAGGGTTAAGTACGATGTGAGTTTGCGTACCTGAAGATAAACATCTCCATTGCCTGGTGCGTAGGCAACTCCCTTGTCAATCAAATTAGTCATTAAGTCGATCATCTGGGTGATATGCCCTGTCGCACGAGGTTCGTATGTGGGGGCAATGACGTTGAGCGCTTCATAAGCAGAGGCGAACTCGCGCTCGTACTTCATAGCCAAGGCCCACCAAGGCATTTTCTCGAGGATGGCCTTGTGCAAGATCTTGTCATCAATATCAGTGACGTTGCGAATGAAAGTCACTTCGTATCCAGATTTCATTAACCAACGCCGAAGAATGTCGAAATTGATAGCGCTTCTCACATGGCCAACGTGCGGCGGCGCTTGAACGGTCGCGCCACACAAATAAATGGTGACTTCGCCTTTTTTGAGTGGGACAAATGACCTGGTTGTACGCGAGAGCGTGTCGTACAACGCAAACGAACTCATCGAGACAACCAATCCCTTAAGTAGTGATAATTAAGAAGCAGTGTAAATTAGTGCCGAGGCGATGGCAGCCAAGCCACGGCCTTCACCTGTAAATCCCAAACCATCTGTTGTAGTCGCTGATATCGAAACATCAGCGCCGTCGAGCGCGCAGGAGAGTGCGGCTTTGGCCTCACTTCTACGAGCTCCTAGCTTCGGGCGGTTGCCGATGACTTGAACACTCACATTCCCAATCTCGAAATTGGCCTTGCGAATAATTCGAAGGGTTTCGCTCAACAATGCGGCACCTGATGCTTCTTTGTACTCTGGTCGATCTACCCCAAAATTGGAGCCGAGATCCCCCAATCCCGCTGCCGCGAAAAGCGCGTCACATATTGCATGAGCGGCGACATCTCCATCGGAATGAGCTTCAACACCGATCTCATCTGGCCAGTGAATTGCTCCGAGCCACATAGGTCGGTCACGGTCCATTGAGTACGCATGGGCGTCAACACCGATCCCAGTTCGAATTCCGGAGTAGCCAGCCCTATCTACGGGGGGCGATGTCATGAATGGCCTTCCGATAAAAGGAGTTAAGAGGCAAGTACCTCATCGAGAATGAATCCGGCCTTCTCTTCATCCGTGCGTTCAGCAAGGGCAAGTTCAGAGACAAGAATCTGCTTAGCCTTGGCCAGCATCCGCTTCTCACCAGCTGAAAGACCTCGATCAAGATCGCGTCGGTAAAGATCCCTTACAACTTCCGCAACTTTGATGACATCGCCGGAGGCAAGTTTTTCAAGGTTGGCCTTATACCGTCGGGACCAGTTGGTGGGTTCTTCTGTGTATGGCTGACGCAATACATTAAATACGCGCTCTAGTCCGGCACTATCTACGACATCGCGGACGCCAACTAAATCAACATTTTCAGATGGAACGCGGACGGTCAGATCTCCTTGAGCAATCTTGAGAACCAGATAGGTCTTCTCTTCGCCTTTGATTAAACGAGTTTCAATTGCTTCGATTAGAGCCGCTCCATGATGGGGATAAACAACGGTTTCTCCGACCTTAAATGACATGTAATGCCCTTCGTTAGACCCTAATAATACCAGCGATTAGTGATCGCCATCACCCCCGATTTAG
Organism: Candidatus Nanopelagicaceae bacterium; assembly: GCA_041659345.1. Taxonomy (GTDB): domain Bacteria; phylum Actinomycetota; class Actinomycetes; order Nanopelagicales; family Nanopelagicaceae; genus QYPT01. Next base: position 20,693 of record JBAZYI010000012.1, read on the forward strand.
GCGCAAAATACGGGCTTCTTGGATATTCCATGAGCCATGAGAGAATTACGCAGCCCAAATCCCTGGAGGAGAAACTCATGCATGTGCGAACCGTTGCAGTCGTCGCTCTATCTATAACTTTGGGATTCTCTCTCACGGCATGCGGGGCCGGCAACGATGCAGCAACAAGACAGATCGCTCAAGTAACTGACGGAGTAGATGGTTCAGTCACTTCTTATGGCAGTGATTTGAAAGTGACTTCAATGCTGCTTGTGGCACAGCCCGATGGGTCTGCAGTTCTTGTTGGTTCGATCGTAAACAGATCTTCGAAGGACGATGTACTTCTCGGAATAATGGCCGGTGGAATCACAGCAACACTTTCGCAAAATGAGTTACCTCTTCCACAAAATACTCCCCTGTTCTTTAGTGGGGATAGCGCCAACGCGAGCGCAGTAATTCCTGGTCTTAACGCTGCTGTTGGAACACGACTTAAGTTACATATGTTCTTTGGCATTGCCGGAGAGGTAATTCTCGATGTGATTGTCCGCGAACGTGCTGCTGAGTACGCACTCGTTGGAGTACCTACTATCTAAGTTCGAGTCTTAGGACTCCATTTTGTAACCCAAACCGCGCACGGTCTGGATTAATAAAGGGTTGGCAGGATCTCTCTCGATTTTAGCCCGTAGTCTTTTAATGTGAACATCTAATGTTTTTGTATCACCAACGTAATCACTTCCCCACACACGATCAATAAGTTGCATGCGAGTAACAACTCGCCCCGAATTCCTCATAAGGAATTCAAGAAGCTCAAACTCTTTGAGTGGAAAATTAACAGTGACGCCATCGACGGTGACAAGATGTCTCTCGGTATCCAGTTGAACGGGGCCAGCCACAAGTACATGCCCATCATCGGACGAGAAGCCTGATTCGCCATTTCTACGGAGAACGGCATGAATGCGAGCTACCAATTCGCGTGAAGAGTAAGGCTTTGTTACGTAATCATCAGCTCCGAGTTCTAGACCTACTACTTTGTCTACCTCTGAATCTTTAGCGGTCAACATAATGATTGGAACGTTCGATCTCGTACGCAGTTGCCTGCATACTTCGGTTCCCGATAATCCAGGGAGCATGAGATCTAGTAGAACGAGATCTGCGCCGTGGCGGTCAAATTCTTCAATGGCTTTGGGCCCGGTGTCAGCCACTCCAACTTCAAATCCTTCACGCCCTAAGAGATAAGAAAGTGCTTCCGAGAAAGAGTCTTCGTCTTCAACGACGAGGATTCGTGTCATTTTTCCTCCGATTGTGACATTGTAATATTATTTGATTCTGCCCGGCGATAGCGAGGAAGACGAATCGTGAAAGTCGTGCCAGCGCCCTCTTCGCTCCATACCGAAATATCTCCTCCATGATTTGCAACTACATGTTTGACGATTGACAATCCCAAACCAGTACCTCCGGTCGCCCGAGAACGAGCAGGGTCCACACGATAAAAACGCTCGAAGACTCTTTCAATATCTTTCTCTGGAATTCCGATGCCCTGATCCGAAATTGAAATCTCAGCAAGATCTCCTTGGGCTCGAAGCGCGATCGCGACTCGAGTTCCGTCCGGACTGTAGTTAATTGCATTCTCGATCAGATTACTAATGGCCATCTGGATTTGATGGCGATCACCCAATACTTGAATGTCGTCGAGTTGAGTAAAACTCAAGGAGATACTCCTTAAGTCTGCGGCCAGATGGGAGGCATCAATTGCCTCTGCGATTAAATCTGAAAGTTTGAGAACCTTGGCATTCTTTAGGGGATCATCATCTTGCAATCGGGATAGGTCGATGATCTCCTGAACAAGATCTGAAAGTCTCTTTGCCTCGGCCTGCATCCTTGTTGCAAATTTAACAATTGCATCAGGATCATCCCGAGCGCCTAGAACAGCTTCACTGAGAATGGAGAGGGCGCCAATCGGTGTCTTCAACTCGTGTGAAATGTTTGCAATGAAATCGCGCCGGATCGCGTCTAGTCGACGAAATTCACTCTCATCAAATATGAGCACGACAACCAATCCTTGTTCGCCAATGGGTGAAACCCTCACCTGTAAATCATGAGTACCTTCTCCGATAGGACCCCGCGGCAGAGCGAGCGTGGCCTCTTGATACTCCTTAGATCGTCTAGCTGCCCGAACGAGCGAGAGAATCGGGTCTGAGACCAATCTTCCTTCTCTACTCAGGCTCAGGGCTTCGGTTCGTTTGGATGAATCGAGAATCACTTCACCCGGCGCCAGCACCAGGTACTCGGCATCAACAATTTGAAGCAGATCAATAATTCCCGATGGCAATTCCAACCTCGGTTGTATTTGCATACCTGCTCGTCGCCTTCTCAGCACCCCCTTATCGTAGAGTCGCGACACCTTTCGCACCCAACCGGGAGCCCGTAAAAAGACTCATATCGCCAAGTCTTAGCGAGTCATTCAATTCCTGTTCACTTAGAGCGTCCGAAACAGGTCATTCACGAGATATTGTTAATCCATGCGCGACGCGTTTCACGATGATCTCAATGCAATCGGCCAGACTCTTATCGACATGAGTCAGAGGGTCTCACGAGCGATGGAATTGGCAACAACTGCCCTGCTAGAGGCAGATCTGCAATTGGCCGAGCAAATCATCTCCGATGACGACGTGATCGATGTGATGCAGCACGAATTAGATGCGAAGACGCTCAATGTGCTCGCTCGCCAACAACCTGTCGCTGGTGACCTCAGAACGTTAGTCACGTCTCTAAGAATGAGCGCAGACCTTGAGCGGATGGGTGACATGACCCACCACATCGCAAAGATTGCGCGGATGAGATATCCCTCGAAAGCCGTCCCGCCAGAACTGGCTAGCACTATTCAAGATATGGGAAAAGTTGCCAAGAACATTATTGATAAAACCACGCATGTACTTGAGACGCACGACTTGCAATCGGCGGTGGAATTAGAAACAGATGATGATGAGATGGACAAATTGCATCGTAAGTTATTTCTCACACTACTCGACGATGCCTGGCCTCATGGCATTGAGTGTGCGATCGATATGACATTGCTTGGTCGCTACTACGAGCGCTGTGCAGATCATGCAGTCTCCGTAGCTCGGCGCGTCTACTTCCTCGTCACCGGAGAGTTCGCGTCAGAAAAGGACGAACGCTTTCCCTGATTAGCCACTGCGCTAATGGCAGCCTCTGCGGCGCTTGGATCCAAGTACTCTCCGCCTTTCTTTACTGGTTGCATTTGATCGTCAAGTTCGTAAAGCAAGGGGATACCAGTAGGGATGTTGAGTTCAGCAATGTCTGCATCAGAAATTCCATCAAGATGTTTCACAAGGGCGCGTATAGAGTTTCCATGAGCAGTCACAAGTACAACTTTCCCCGTACGCAAATCAGGCACGATTGACTCATCCCAGTATGGAAGCATCCGAGCTACAACATCCTTGAGGCATTCCGTGCGTGGTATGGCGTCGCCAAGGTCGGCATAACGTGGATCATTCACCTGGCTGTACGGGTCAGCATCACCAATTGGTGGTGGCGGAACATCGTACGAGCGCCTCCACAACTTGAACTGCTCTTCACCGTACGTCTCCAAAGTTGCCTTCTTATCTTTGCCTTGTAGTGCACCGTAGTGCCGCTCATTCAAACGCCACGATCGCCGAACTGGAATCCACTGGCGATCACACGCATCTAAAGCAAGTTGCGATGTATGGATAGCGCGGCGTAGCAGAGAAGTATGTAGAAGGTCGGGGAGTAATCCACGACCCATGAGAAGCTCACCCGCTTTCACTGCTTCTCTCTCCCCGGCATGCGAAAGAGGAACATCGACCCATCCAGTGAATAGATTCTTCGCATTCCATTCGCTCTCACCGTGTCGGAGCAAGATCAACGTGTAAGTCATAGGTCTATCTTGCCAAGTACCGAGCCCTGTATTCAAATCTAGGACTAAATCAAGTGCTCAAAAGCCTTGAGATTCGATAATGACTCTCCCCGTGAAACTCGCCAGGCCCATTCGCGGCGAATTGCAGTGGCAAAGCCCAACTCGAGAAGCGGGTTGAAAGAGGCATCTGAATACTGAAGTACGCCCCCAATAAGGCGATCCAATTCTTGATCACTCACTACAGAGAGCGGCAACCGCCCGACAAGGTACAAATCTCCCAATTCGTTCAGTGCAAATGCAACTCCGTACATCGTTGCATTCTTCTGCATACACCACTCAAATACTTTCACCTGATTCTCATCAGGCTTACGAATGATGAATGCGTTAATACTCAATGAGTGGTCACCGACAATAAGTGCACAGTGGGTCTGCAATTTCTTTTCCCCAGGAAGAGTAAGTAAGAAAGTATCGTGATTTTTCCGTTCGTACTCGATGTCATGTGACTCTAAGAAATCTTCAATTGCAATTCGAGGATCGATACTTGCCAATGGAGTTAGCCGTCCGATGAAACTTTTTGGCGTTCCATTTGTGAAAGCACTCGGTCATAAATATCGAGCGTGCCCCGCGCTGTTGCGTCCCATCCGAAGTGAGACGAGTGTTCGAGAGCGCCAATTGAAAGCAAAATTCGTCGTTGTGGTTCGACAAGTAATCTGGCAATGACCGAAGACCATGCACGTGGATCATGACCATCTACAAGAACGCCAGAAATGCCATCGGCCACTGCAGTTCGCAAGCCACCTACGGCCGTCGCGATGACAGGAGTGCCACAGGCCTGCGCTTCAAGAGCTACAAGTCCAAATGATTCGCTATAACTTGGTACGCAGACCAGATCGGCGGCTCGATACCAGTTTGGAAGTTCTGCGCGCGGCAATGGCGGTAAAAATCGAACGACATCGGAGAGATTGAGCCAACTGGTCAACTCTTTCAATCGCTCTACTTCCTCGACACCATTTCCGGAGGCCCCACCGATGATGAAGACGGTGAGTTTGGCCCGTAGATGCGGAGAGTGTGAAAGCATCTCAGCGGTTGCGCGGATGAGAAGCTCTGGGCCCTTATGAGGCTGAATTCGTCCGACAAATGTCACCACGTGAGCGTCGTGCGGTATCTGCAAGAGTGCTCGTGCGCTCGACTTTCCGCTTCCAGGTGTAAAGGTATAGAGGTCGACACCAGGAGTGACTACATGAACAATGTCTGGGCAAGCCCCATATAAAGAAACTATGCTCGCCGCTTCCGCATCAGTATTTGCAATCAGTGCACTTGTTGCCGCCACAACTTCGGTCTCTCCGATAACTCTCCCTTCAGGCTCGGCCGATTCGCCGTCAGCAAGATTGAGGTTCTTCACACGCGCCATGGTATGCATCGTATGAATGAGAGGGATATCCAACTTCCTGCTCGCGGCAATGCCAACTTTCCCTGAAATCCAATAGTGGGAGTGGATGACGTCGTACCCAGGCTTGACCTGAATAGCGCGCAGGAATTCCTCTGATAACTCTTCGTTATATCGTGGCAAATCTTCCTTCGTAACTCCGCTAACCGGACCGGCAGTCAAGTGGCGAACGGTGACACCAGGGGCAATCTCAACGAGATCGGGAAGATCTTCATGGTTGCGTCGAGTGAAGATATCAACTCCGACACCCATCGCGGCCATCCGTTTTGCATTCTCGGCAACATACACGTTCATTCCACCTGCATCACCAATGCCCGCTTGATCCAGTGGGGATGAGTGCACCATCAAAGTGGCGATGCGTCGGTTCATCCGAGAAGTCTATCCAAGCTAGAAATTTGCGCGAATGGAACCGACAACCTCTTTGCCTCCGTAAATTGGAGTGGATTCAGATGATGAAACGACTCCAAACGTTTCCAAGGCTGCAACAAGGAGCACTCCTAAGGCCCGCGATGACCCATCATCGACTTTAAATGCCAGCGAGCGCCCATCCGCAAGTGAGGCGACTTGAACTCCCTCGGCTCCTTCTTTTAAGAATAATCCAGGAATTTCACGCATCTTCCGAGTGGTCAAACGCCCCTCGCCTGCCACCATTTCAGGAAAGTCGCGACAAGCGCCGATGACACTGCGGTGGATGGGATCGGTGGAAATGGTGAGGTTGCGGATCGCACGAGCTAAACCCATGAGCGAGATGAGGAAGAGGGGCGCACCACACCCGTCCACACTCACGAAGGAAACTTCTTCCCCGGCCAACGATTCCAATTCGGCTCGACAGGCCACCTGAACTGGGTGCTCTGGATGAAGATAACTTTCAATCGGCCATCCATTTATCACCGATGTCAGAAGCATGCCCGAATGCTTTCCGCTGCAATTCTGTGCCAAGGATGTACCGGGCTTACTCCCCCACTTGATCCGATCATCTTCACCCAAAGGTCTATCTGTCGCATTTAACAGCGCGGACTCATCAAGATTGGCGAGGAGCAAAATTTCTCGCGCAGCACTCTGGTGTATTTCAGATCCCGAATGGCTCGCCGCAACCAGAGCCAACAACCGAGGTTCCAATCGCATACCTAAACGAACCATTGCAGAAGCTTGAATACTCTTGATGGACGAGCGCGGATAAACAAGTAGAGAAGGATTTCCACGAGAAAGGTGGGTGCTCCCATCAGCACTGAGCAGAACCATGTGTCCACGGTGTTGTGATTCCACGAAACCGCTTCTGACAACTTCTGCGAGTACCTCACCACCCTGATTGGTCGGCAGTTGATTAATCATGAGAGCGTGGCAATGTCGACCAGAGATGCGGCTGCATCAATTTGCCTTCGGCAGCCATGTCGTAGGCGAAGAAGAGTTCACCTTCCACTAGGCCATACAACCGCGAACCTTCCGTGACGATTTTCGCTGAAGGTGCTGAATAACCTTGATCCATCACAAGTTGTATCTTTGGCCCATCGAATCGACCAACCCAACCTTCCGCAATTCCGGTGTTGTGGGCAATGAGAACCTCGAGAGTATTGCCCGGCTTCACCCGCCAAAATCCAGTTTCGGATCCGCCAGGTCGGATTATTTCGTCGTCATCGTCGATGAGCCAGGAACGGGAGTAATAACTCAAGAAGGGGCGGCCATCGTGACCAAAGACGACTTCGTGGGCAAATTGAAAAGGCTCAATACCTTCGTACTCTCCGCGTCCTTTTCCCCGCCAGGTTCCAACGAGCCATGCAAGGGGATTGAGGTCTGGATGGAGTCCTTCGGGAATAGTGAAAGCCATTACTTTCTGCCCCTCCGTCGCATGCCGCCTAATCCATAGACAATCAAGACGATACCCAAAAATATCGCGATACTTGCTAAAAGCGTAGAAGTTACTAGCGCCATTGACGGCTTTCTCGCTTCATAGCCTCCAGCCTACCTGGTCAATCCTTTAGAGTTCTTGCATGGCACGATCATCGAATTTGGTTATCAAACTGGCATCAGGCAGTGCTGAGGCTGAACGCGTTGCCCAAGCATTTTCAGTTGCATCGATAGCGCTTGCGGCAGGCGTTGAAGTCTCTCTCTGGCTAGCGGGTGAGGCATCGTGGTTCGCAATCCCGGGGCGAGCCGAAGAATTTTCTCTGCCGCATTCAGCGCCACTACATGAAATGCTCTCTACTCTCATCGAGAGCGGAGCAGTCACGCTCTGCACACAATGTGCTGTTCGGAGAAATATTCAAGATGGCGATCAAATCAAGGGGATCCGTATTGCCGGCACGGCGACTTTCGTGGAAGAAATTACCAGAGAGGCAACGCAAGCCCTCGTTTACTAAATTTATGCCAGTTTTATACCGGGTCTATTCCAATTTTATTCAGTAGCCTCCTGAGTTGCAGGTATTCCCTCGATCGTCAATATCGCATCAAGCGGAGTGCTCCGCTTTAATACCGCCAGCGCAATTGTTCCTAATTCGTAATGCCTTGCGACGGTTCCAATAAATCCAACCTTCACACCATCTTTTTCAACGTCAGCACCGGTCGCGGGAATACTGATAACACTCCCATCCAAATGGAGCATTGCAAGTCGACGGGGAGGTTTGCCCAAATTCGCAATCTTCGCAACGGTTTCCTGTCCGCAATAGCAACCTTTGTTCATGTGAACTGATTTGTTCAGCAGCCCAAGTTCATTTGGAATTGACTTGTAATCCGTTTCAAATCCTATTCGCGGCCTACCAACGGCGACCCTTTCCGCCTCCAGTGCCCAAGTACCAACTCGAACCGCACTCTGATTAAATTTTTCGTGCCAGAGCGCGATCTCATTTCGAGGCACTATTGCAAATGGCCCGCCAAGAGAATCTGAAAGTCCCGGGGCACGTAACAACGCATACTCACCGCTCAAATCGCGGACTTCAACACGGAGCATAAATTTCATCTTCTCCAAATGGGCAAGCAGTGCCTTCCCCCGCCCCGCATCCAACGCCAGCCAAGTTCTCTCACCGTCATCCATCAGATTGAACTGATGCTCGATGTGGCCCTGCGGATCCAGAATAAGAGCAGAAGTCCAAACCCCTGGCGCCAATTTTTCGAGATGCTGAGTTGTGAGTGAATGGAGCCAATGTAAGCGATCCTGACCTGTAATCCCGATGATTTCAAAGTGCGAGAGATCTGCCCATGCCTTGCCGGCTGCTAAAGCGCGCTGCTCTTGGCTTGGTTGTCCAAAATGCCAGACCGCACCCTTATCTGGGCCATCTTCAACAAGGACCTGCGTCACATGCTCAATCTACTGCGCGAAGAGATTAAATGTCGTCTCGAGCGCAGTCAGCGCAGGTTCCGTACACGGCGAAGTGTGTGACATCGGTTTTGAAACCATAATCATCGGCCAATGAGTTGACGAAATTAGCGGCAACTTCGATGGGTGCGTCACCGACCGATCCACACGTTCCGCAAACAAGGTGGAGATGAGTGAGTTCTTCAGCGGCGTGATAGGTGGCGCCGCCGTGACCCAGGTGAGTGTGTTGCACCAATCCCACATTTTCAAGGGTTTCGAGGTTTCGATATACCGTTGAAAGATTTATTCCGGGATGAGACTGCCGAACCCTCTCGGCGACTTCTTCTGGTGTCGCATGTCCCAACTCACGGACAGCTGATAGCACAAGCTCTCGTTGGGGGGTGAGGCGTAATCCTCTTTGGCGAAGTTCGTGCGGTTCGGCCATGTCAGCCAGTCTAACGGAGGCGAAGTAGGAGAAGGTAAACCTCGCACCCGAGGCAGAAGTTAAATGCTGCGTTAAGGAAGGCGGCTGCGAGCGCGGCACCTGTTGCGATCGTGAAGAGAAGAGGAAGTCCACTTAAAGAACCCGCGATACCAACAAGGGCAAAAATCAATCCGACGCTCTGGGCAAATTTTGGAGGACGAATATCTTCTAAAGGAATTTTACCCTTCAAACGAGGGAGTACCACGGTCTTGAATATTTGTGCATAGGGGGTGAACTGCGGTCCGCGGAAAGCGCCAATCGCAAAAACCACTGCTTGGAAAATGAGTACCCCTACTGAATTCGTGGCAAGAGCCAGAATTAGCACTATTGAGGTAAGCAGTGCCGAGAATCGCGGACCGCGCCCATCGATCGTTTTAACTTCTGCTGAGTTTTCATCTGTGATTTGAGAAGCAAATTGTGTCATGTGAGTTCCTTAAAGTTGTGTCGGGAAATGGATGTAAATGCGAAAATGCTTACATCACATTCGACACAAAGAACCCGCTATGCGGCCAAAATCCAGAAAGCGGCGCATAGTGAAAAACGTGGGCTCAGAGTGGAACATGACCTAAGAGTAAAGAAAATTAAATGAATGCGCTAATTGCGAGATGTTCGCACCTTCAAGTTACAGGCGCTCTGCAAAGTTCTACCTGAGCAATGCCAAGGAATTCAAAACCTGGTCGCGGTTGGGAGCGCCCACGGCACGGCCCACCTCTACTCCTTGCGAATTTAGAATCAAAGTGGTGGGTGTGGAATGAATATTAAGCTTTCGGACAAGGTCAAGGTGGGCTTCGGCATCTATTTCAATGTGCACCACATCCGGCAATGCCGAAACAACATTTTCCAGAAGGATTCGGGTCGCACGACAAGGGGTGCAGAAAGCCGATGAGAACTGGACCAAGGTAGCCCTTGATCCAAGCGGGCCGCCAAGTATTTCACTGCTCAGAGTCTCTTCTAAGCCCCTGCTTGAGGTGCGGATCTTGCCCCTTGAGCGTTGATACCAGAGGCCATAGACCGAGGCCAGAGAGAGAACAATTAGAATTGGAGCCAAGGAATTCACGCGAGTAGTCTGACCTATTAACTTCGAAGTTCCAAGTGAGTACTGAGTGAGTTAGGGAGAGGAAGTCGATCATGGCACGAGTTCTTCTTCTCACGAACTCTCTGGGAAGTGCAGAGGTTCTTCCTGCTCTTGGTTTGCTACAACATCAAGTACGGATTCTTCCTGCTGAGGCGAGTGTGCTCGTCGAAGTTCCGGAGATGGACCTTCTCTTCATTGATGCTCGTCGCGACTTGCCTGCAGCTAAGAGTCTCACGCGTTTACTGACATCCACTGGAATTGGTTCTCCCGTAATCGTCATTGCCACCGAAGGTGGTCTCTCTGCCATAAGTGCCGAGTGGGGAATCGATGATGTCATTCTGGACACTGCAGGGCCGGCGGAAGTTGAAGCAAGGATTCGAATTGCAATCGGCGAGCACATGGCACTGCGGAGTGCATTAGATCCAACATCAGGTGAAATCCGTACCGGTGACATTGTGATCGATGAGAATGCCTACACGGCAAAAGTAAAAGGCCGAACTCTGGACTTAACTTTCAAAGAATTCGAACTTCTCAAATATCTCGCACAACACCCAGGGCGTGTTTTCACGCGAGCCCAACTACTTCAAGAGATTTGGGGGTATGACTACTTCGGCGGTACGCGAACCGTAGACGTTCATATCCGTCGTCTGCGGGCAAAACTCGGACCTGAATTTGAATCCATTATCGGCACGGTGCGAAATGTCGGATACCGATTCACTCTGCCACCAGGAAGCAAAGAAAGTCTGATTACAGAACGCGTTCAGTAATTGATAGAGAATCTCGGTCACCTCAATCCTGGACAGCAGGAAGGCGTCCTTAAACTAATTTCCGCCGCAACCGAACAAGATGGAATTCCACCGATTGCCGAGCACATTGTTCTTCACCTCCGGCACGGTGGCGATAAGGATGATCGACATCTCATCGTCCTAGAAGGTGGCGCGATCGTCGGCTATGCGCACATTGATCTCACGGACAAGGTTGCGGGATCCAGCGCCGAACTTGTCATTCACCCCCGCTATCGAGGAAAAGGGCTCGGACGCGCCCTTCTCGAGGAGATTTGCGGCATAACGTCGCCTCGACTGTGGGCTCACGGGGATCTGCCCAGTGCGCAGAAATTGGCAAAGGAGTACGGATTGGTCCGCGCCAGAACTGTGATTCAGATGCGAAGGTCGCTCAACCAACCTCTCCCAGTTTTAGGTTCCGAACTGAAATTGCGGTCCTTTCTTCCAGGGCTCGATGATGAAGCCTGGCTCACTCTCAACAATCGCGCCTTCGTGGGGCATCCCGAGCAGGGTGGATGGACAATGGAAAATTTGCACCAAAGAATGAATGAAGACTGGTTTGATCCTCAAGGGTTTTTCCTGGCAACCATTGCGACCAGTGTCGGAGAAGAAATTATTGCCTTCTGTTGGACAAAAATTCATGGAGCGCACACCCATGCGCACGATGGACAGGAAGAACACGGACACGATCCCATTGGTGAAATTTACGCAATGGGGGTCGATCCGTCCTACCAAGGAAAGAAGATCGGCAGGGCAATTACTGTCGCCGGACTTGCGCACCTTCGTCATCAAGGATTGATGTCAGCAATGCTCTATGTGGACGCAGAGAATGGAGCAGCAATCAAAATTTACAAAGATCTTGGATTCTCCGAGTGGGGACGCGATGTTGTGTATCTGGAGTCAAGCCACTAAATCTGCGCAGAGTTTTCGAAACGCCTGCGTGTGCGCATCAACATCAGCCTCAGTAGTTGCTGGAGACATCAATGCCATGTTGTGAAATGGAGTAAGCAGGAATCCCTCATTGAGTAGGCGCAGATGTATGTACTGTTCCAATTCAAAATCACCAGCTTCGGCAGCTTCACGGCCAGTTCGTGGGGCCATCGGTTGGAAGACGTACTCAGCACGCGCACCTAAGCGATTGCAGTGCCAAGCAAGTTTGAACTCCATAATTGCCGCATC
>JBAZYI010000013.1:0-28844 GCA_041659345.1 Candidatus Nanopelagicaceae bacterium
GCAGTCGTTGCTCTTTCTGATAAAACTGGTGCAAAGGTTGCTTGGATTCCACGTCGCGCAGGTGAGCGTGGAGCACTTGAGGCAGGCGCTATCGGCAACCTTCTTCCTGGTGGACGTTCGATCGCTGATAACGCCGCGCGCGTTGATTTAGCAGCAGCCTGGGATATCGAAGCTCTTCCAAGTGGAATCGGATTAGATAACGATGAGATCTTTGCTGCTGTCAATGCGGGTGAGATTGAAGCCCTTGTCATTGGAGGCGTTGACCCACTCGACGGCGCCGCCAACCATACGGCGCAACTGGCCCTGAAGAATGCCTTTGTCGTCAGTCTTGAGATTCGACCAAGTTTCGTAACCAAAGTGGCAGATGTTGTTCTACCCGTCGCCGCCGTCGCGGAAAAGTCTGGTTCGTTCGTCAATTGGGAGGGCCGCTCACGCTCTTTCGAAGCGGCCGTTGACTCTGTGCACCGCTCGGACCTGCGGGTTCTCTCGATGATTGCCGATGAGATGTCGCGTCCAATCGGACTTGAGAGCGTCAAGGCTGCTGCCAAGGAGTTCGCAGCAATCGGCTCATGGGAGGGGCCGAAAGCCAACTTTGTACCGGTGTCACAGTCCACTCTTCCCACTCTCAAAGAGAACGAAGCCCGGTTGACTTCATGGCGTCGCTTGCTTGATGAGGGTTCTTTGCAAGAAGGTGAAGAGAACTTAGCCGGTACAGCAAGAAAGCCAGTGGCCGTTATTTCACTTAAGCGTGCCCTTGCCCTCGGAGTGGTTGACGGTGAATCGATCGGCATTTCGAGCGAGCACGGAACCGTTGTGCTCCCCGCACTTATTGAAGAAATTCATGATGACGCGCTTTGGTTGCCACGAAACTCTCGTGGTTCACATTTGCTTGCCACTTTGGGTGTTGCCAGTGGCGCTGTCGTAACGGTGGTGAAGGACTAATGACAATCGCAACATTGATCGGGCAGGATCCAGGGTGGCTCATTCTTGTTAAGGGCTTACTTGTATTTATTATTTCGGTCCTAATGGTCCTAGTGGCTATTTGGGGAGAACGAAGGATCGTTGCTCGAATGCAAATGCGCCTTGGTCCTAACCGCGTTGGTCCGTTCGGACTCGTCCAAGGTCTGGCAGATGGCGTGAAGTTGGCACTGAAGGAAGATCTCATCCCTGCTGCGGCAGACAAGATCGTTTTTATCATCGCTCCGATTATCAGTGCGACAACGTGTTTTATGTCTTTTGCGGTGATTCCAATTACTGGTCCTGTCACACTCTTTGGCCATAAGACGGCGATGCAGATGACCGATCTACCAGTCGGTGTGCTCTATGTTCTTGCCATCGCATCCGTTGGTGTGTACGGGATTGTTCTTGCTGGATGGTCTTCAGGTTCCACTTACCCGTTACTGGGCGGATTACGCTCAAGTGCGCAGGTCATTTCTTACGAAGTTGCAATGGGACTCTCACTTGTTGCGGTCTTCATTTACGCCGGGTCGATGTCCACCTCAGAGATCGTTGCCGCTCAACAACAGTGGTGGTATTCAGTTGTCCTCTTTCCATCCTTCATTATTTATGCGATCTCAATGGTGGGCGAAACAAACCGAGCACCATTTGACTTGGCAGAAGCAGAGGGCGAACTCGTGGGTGGTTTCCACACTGAGTACTCCTCACTCAAATTCGCGCTCTTTTTCCTAGCCGAATACGTCAACATTGTGGCGGTTTCCGCGCTCGCGACCACCCTCTTTCTCGGTGGCTACCACGCTCTACCCGGACTCACTTTTACTGAGAATTGGCTAGGTGGCTGGTTCGCCCTGGTCTGGTTCATGGTGAAAGTCATTGGATTCTTCTTTATTTTCGTCTGGCTTCGCGGAACTCTTCCACGTCTGCGGTACGACCAATTTATGAAATTTGGCTGGAAAGTTCTGATACCTGCAAGTCTGTTCTGGATTATGGTCGTTGCCACGATGCGAGTCCTCTCACTACGGGGGGCCTCTCGAATTAGCGTCCTCATCTTTGCAAGCGTCGTCGTCTTGATTGTGCTTGCTGTAAACGTTGCCTTTGATTCATCACGAAAGCGTGTGAGACCAGTGTCATCTGTAGAAATCCCAGCGCCGAATTTCCCCGTTCCCCAGATACCGGCACCACGAGTGGAGGTGCCACGTGTCTGAGATTCATGAATATTCAGTTGAACCTTCATTAGAGCGAGTTAATTCCGAACTTGGGATAGACGCAGTTCCGACCGCCCCCGTTACAGAAGAAGGTACAAAGAGTTTTACTGCCCAACTTCTCGGGTTCTGGGTGACTTTCAGAACCATGTTCAAGAAAGTGAACACCGTTGAGTACCCTGAAGTAAAAGAGCCCACAGCACCGCGCTTCCACGGACGACATCAGCTCAACCGCCACCCGGACGGGTTAGAAAAATGCATTGGCTGCGAACTCTGTGCTTGGGCATGTCCGGCGGATGCTATTTATGTTGAGGGCGAATCCAATACTGAAGAGAATCGAATGTCTCCGGGGGAGCGGTATGGAAAGGTCTATCAGATCAATTATCTGCGTTGCATATTCTGCGGACTCTGCATCGAAGCATGTCCAACTCGAGCTCTCACTATGACAAATGATTATGAACTTGCGGACGATTCTCGTTCAAAATTGATTTTCGAAAAGGCTGATCTCCTCGCGCCTCTAAGGGCCGGAATGTTGATGCCCCCCCACCCGATGTATCCAGATATGGACGACACTAATTACTACAAGGGCGATGTTCTTGGATTTCATCCTTCGCAGGAGGTGAAACCCTGATGAATCTCGCACTCGAACTTGGGAAGACCTCTGCAGCAGAGGCCACTCTTTTCTGGATTCTTGGACCATTGGCAGTCCTTGCCGCTCTTGGGATGCTGCTTTCGAAAAAAGCAGTCCACTCCGCGATTTTGATGGCCTGGGTCATGATTACTCTGGCGATCTTCTATATCGCCCAAGACGCGCTGTTTCTTGGCATCGTGCAGATTGTCGTGTACACCGGCGCAGTCATGATGCTCTTTCTCTTCATTTTGATGCTGGTTGGCATTGATTCAACTGATTCTCTAACTGAGACAATTCGAGGACTTAGACCCGTTGCGATACTTTCCGCACTTGGGTTTGGCGGACTCCTTCTCTCTCTTATAGGTCGTGCAACTTTGGGTCACGACGCCGTTGGCTTGGATGCAGCAAACGCGCAAGGAAATGTTCCAGCACTAGCCCAGCTTCTCTTCTCACGTTATGTCTGGGCCTTTGAAGTGGTTTCTGCCCTTCTCATCACTGCGGCCCTTGGCGCAATGGTTCTCGCGCATACCCATCGAGTCACCTCGCGACCAACGCAGCGGGATCTATCTATCATGCGTTTTCGTACAGGTTCACTCGCTAGTGCAGCGGGACTTCCAAACCCTGGTGTCTACGCACTCCATAATGCCGTCGATGTCCCGGCACTACTTCCCGACGGAACACCTGCCCCAAATTCAATTTCAGCAACACTTGAAGCACGCGGCGATGTCATTGATTCTCGTCAGTTCCAACTAGGTGAAGCGGAGGAGGAGAAATGAACCCAGCAAATTACTTATACGTCTCCGCCATGCTCTTCACAATCGGCGCCATAGGCGTTGTTGTAAGACGCAATGCCATTGTCGTATTTATGTGCATTGAGCTGATGCTTAATGCAGCCAACTTAGCATTCGTTACCTTTGCCAGAATAAACGGAAACCTTGATGGGCAGGTGATGGCTTTCTTCACCATGGTTGTTGCGGCATGCGAAGTTGTGGTTGGCCTGGCGATCATCGTCACCATTTATCGTTCGCGTCGTTCCGCATCAGTTGACGATGCCAGCTTGTTGAGACGGTGATCTGATGACCAGTAACTCGCTTGTTTATTTAATCGCACTGCCACTCTTTGGGGCGGCGGTTTTATTACTGGCCGGGAGACGATCTGATCGTTGGGGTCACATTCTCGCGACGCTTCTCTCTGGTGGCTCTTTTGCGGTCGGGCTCTACGAGTTCTCGCAGATGCTCTCTCGCTCAACCGAGAATCGAGCCGTGACCCAGAAGCTATTTAGTTGGATTTCAGTGGGTAGTTTCAAGGTTGATGCTGGCTTGATGCTTGATCAACTATCGATCTGTTTCGTTCTGCTCATTACAGGTGTCGGTACTTTGATTCATATTTATTCCATTGCCTATATGTCGCACGATCTTGATCGTCGTCGATTCTTCGCTTACCTCAACTTCTTTATCGCGGCGATGCTCCTTCTCGTCCTCGGCGATTCATATCTCAACCTTTACGTAGGTTGGGAAGGTGTAGGCCTGGCTTCTTATTTGCTTATTGGCTTCTGGAATCAGAAACCCGCTTATGCGACTGCGGCGAAGAAGGCCTTCATTGCCAACCGGGTTGGTGACCTTGGACTCTCGTTGGCCATCATGATTGCTTTCGCCACTCTTGGAACAGTTTCTTTCTCTGGAGTAAAAGAGCATGCAAGCCAAGCATCCACCGGGGCACTCACCGCAATTGGAATCATGCTTCTCGTCGCCGCAACCGGTAAGTCCGCTCAATTCCCATTGCAGGCTTGGCTCGGAGATGCGATGGCGGGTCCAACTCCCGTCTCGGCTCTCATCCATGCTGCGACGATGGTTACTGCAGGCGTCTACTTAATTACGCGCTCCAACTTTATTTTTGATGCAGCACCAACCGCTCAACTTGCCGTTGCAATTGTCGGCGCAATCACGCTTCTCTTTGGCGCTGTTATCGGTATGGCTAAAGATGACATTAAGAAAGCACTTGCTGCCTCCACCATGTCACAGATCGGTTACATGGTCTTGGGTGCGGGCCTTGGACCAGCTGGTTATGCCTTTGCGATCATGCACTTGCTAACACACGGTTTCTTCAAAGCAGGAATGTTCCTTGGTGCAGGATCGGTCATGCACGGCATGAACGATGAAGTGAATATGCGCAGATACGGCGGGCTCCGAAAGTTTATGCCAATCACTTTTGCAACATTTGGTTTGGGCTATCTGGCGATTATTGGAGTGCCGCCTTTTGCAGGCTTCTACTCCAAAGACAAGATTATTGAAGTTGCTTTTAATGCGGGCGGAATCAAGGGCGTTACTTTGGGAATTGCGGCTCTTCTTGGTGCAGCAATTACCGCGTTCTATATGACCCGCGTTGTCGTTATGACTTTTGCTGGAAAAGCACGATGGGAAGACGAGGCTCATCCACACGAGTCGCCAATTCTTATGTGGGCTCCGATGGCCTTGCTTGCGGTTGGCTCAGTGGTCTCCGGATTCCTCTTTACTCAAGGAGATGCCCTACGTAATTGGCTCTCGCCCGTTGTCGAACCAATCGAAGTGCACGAGAGCGAACTCTTAAGTCCTGCAGTTGTGTCAGTACTGGCGCTCGTACTCGTTCTCCTTGGCGTCGGATTGGCAGTGTTGAAGTACCTACGTAGCGACGTCCCAGTTATTGCGCCTGAGAATGTTTCAATCTTTACCAAACTGGCACGCCGTGATCTTCTGCAAGATGATTTCAATGAGGCCCTCTTCATGCGCCCTGGTCAAAAAATCACTCATGCTCTGGTTGAGACGGACCAAGTCCTTATCGACGGCGCGGTACGTGGAGTTGCCCGATTGGCGATTAGTTCAGGCGGTGCACTCCGCACGACTCAGACTGGCTTTGTTCGTAGTTATGCAATGTGGATTCTGCTCGGAGCGATTGGCTTGATTGCCGCGATTTGGATGGTCACCCTGTGATGAACAGTTCTAATTGGTTGACAACGCTGGGCATCCTGCCGCTTGTAGGTGCGCTCCTCATTAGCGCTCTTCCTAAAAAGAGCGACCTCAACGCGAAGCGAATCGCGTTTGTCACGACTTTGCTTGTTGCGGTAGTAAGCGTTGCTATGGCTACCCAGTTTCAACGCGATAACGTTGACATGCAATTCGTAATAAATCGATCATGGATTCCATCTTTAGGAATAAATTTTGCTCTGGGAGTAGACGGGATTGCACTTGTACTGATTCTCCTCTCCGCGCTGCTTGCACCGATCGTCGTCCTTGCCGGTTGGAATGAATCAGCTGGCGGTCGATGGAGTACAAAGACCTTCTACATCCTTCTTCTCATACTCGAGACGATGATGATCGGTGTCTTTGCCGCAACGGACGTCTTCCTCTTCTATGTCTTTTTCGAAGCGATGTTGATCCCTGTTTATTTCCTCATTGGGGGATACGGCACAGGGGCTCGGTCCGCCGCGGCTGTAAAGTTCCTTCTCTATAGTCTTTTTGGTGGGTTGCTCATGCTGGCATCCATCATCGCTCTCTATGTTATTTCGGGTGAGCAAGGCGGACATACTTTCGATATAGGTGCGCTCTCACAACTTCATATGAGTTCGACAACGCAGAACTTCCTCTTTCTGGGATTCTTTATTGCATTTGCGATCAAGGCACCGCTGTGGCCATTCCATACTTGGTTGCCGGACGCAGCCGATGCTGCGACTCCTGGCACTTCCGTTCTGCTCTTAGGTGTACTCGATAAGGTCGGCACCTTTGGAATGATCCGTTACTGCCTTACGCTCTTCCCTGAAGCATCAAAGACATTTACGCCCGTCATCATTGTTCTAGCCGTGATCTCGATTATCTACGGTGCTTTCTTGGCTATCGGTCAGACTGATTTCAAGAGACTTATTGCTTTTACCTCCATTTCCCACTTCGGATTTATCACGATGGGTATCTTCGCGATGACCTCCCAGGGGCATTCCGGAGCGACGCTTTACATGTTCAACCACGGCTTCTCGACCGCCGCACTCTTCCTTGTCGCTGGTTGGATGGCAATGCGGCGTGGTTCATCGAAGATCGCCGATTTCGGCGGGCTACAACGAGTCACACCAGTCATGGCCTGGGTCTTCTTCTTTGCGGGTATGTCGAGTTTGGCACTACCTGGTCTTTCGAGTTTCGTGAGCGAATTCTTGGTTCTTGTTGGCACGTACACTCGATATCCAGTCGCTGCAGTCATTGGGGCATTTGGAATTGTTCTTGCAGCTCTCTACATCTTGATACCTATCCAACGATCGTTGCATGGCCCAACAACGCCTGGAAATGAATCGCTCACTGATCTAAACCTTCGTGAGAAAATTGCGATCGCACCTGTGGTGGCGGTTATTCTCGTTCTTGGTTTCTATCCTTCTCCATTACTCAATGTGATTAATCCCGCCTCTGCTCATATCATTGCCAAGGCTGGTTTTAGTGATCCACTTCCTACGATCGATGTAAAGGAAGGCAAGTAATGCTAACTTTCACATCGCCGACACTTTCTTATCTCCTTCTGTCACCAATCCTCATTGTCCTGGGTGGTGCCGTTCTTGGCGTCCTAGTTGAGGCTTTTCTTTCACGAAAAGTGCGTCCAGCTGCGCAGCTGACCATCGCCCTTGGAACTCTAGCTCTCGCACTTGTTCAGGTCTGGCGAATTCGTCACGAATCTTCAATCTCCGCAGCGATGGGCTCTGTTGCCATTGACGGGCCAGCGGTGCTGTTACAGGCATCCGTTCTCATCATTGCGGTGCTTGGTGTCTTCCTCATTGCCGATCAGGAACATTTCACGGCCCAGGCTGCGGCAATTCCAGGTTCTCCAGAGGAGAAGGAATCAATCCAACTCGGCGAGAAATTGACTGAGGTCTACCCTCTTACTCTCTTCGCCGTTGCTGGCATGATGCTCTTTCCGGTTGCCACAGACTTGCTTACTCTTTTCGTAGCACTTGAAGTTCTTTCACTGCCTCTTTACTTGATGGCAGGTCTCTCTCGCCGAAGAAGGCTCCTTTCACAGGAAGCGGCATTGAAGTACTTCTTATTGGGTGCATTCTCTTCAGCATTCTTTCTTTTTGGCGCGGCTTTTCTTTATGGATACTCTGGAACGCTCTCTTTCTCTGGAATTTACGAAGCGGTCATTGGTGGCACGGCCAACTCAATTTTCTTGTTAATTGGAATGTCCTTTCTCTCGGTGGGCTTGCTCTTCAAAGTTGGTGCAGTTCCATTCCATGCATGGACGCCCGATGTCTACCAAGGTGCTCCAACCCCTGTTACTGCATTTATGGCAGCTGCGACCAAGGTTGCTGCCTTCGGTGCGATGCTTCGAATTTTCTACACAGCTTTCCCAAACGCATACTGGGATTGGCGTCCGTTTCTGACGGTCATCGCAATTATCACGATGGCCTTTGGATCACTCGTCGCAATTGCACAGCGCGACATCAAGCGAATGCTGGCTTACTCCTCGGTTGCTCACGCCGGCTTCTTGATTACTGGCATTCTTGCTCTCAACAAATCTGGCCTCGACGCGACAATCTTCTATCTCTTTGCCTATGGCGTTGCGACTGTTGGAGCATTTGGGATTGTTACCCTGGTGCGAGATTCCTCCGGTGAGGTCACCGATCTCAATCGCTGGGCTGGTCTGGGCAAGCGTTCGCCCTTTATTGCAACAGTGTTCGCAACGCTCCTTCTTGCCTTCGCGGGCATCCCACTTACCAGCGGATTCATTGGAAAATTCTCCATATTCTCGGCGGCCTATGAGAGTGGGAATAGGAGCGTCGTTATCGTAGGTGTACTTTCGAGCGCAATTGCCGCGTATTTCTATATCCGAGTTATCGTGCTGATGTTCTTCACCGACCCTGCAGAAGATGGCACTGTTGTGGTGATTCCTGCGTTCCTTACGAGAATCACGATTATTGCTTCTTTTGTCATCACGATTTTCTTAGGTGTATTTCCCACGCCGCTCCTTAATTTTATTACCTCAACGGCAACCTTTATCCGCTGATGACGGCGTTTGGCATTCCAAATCTTTCTCCAGCGCTAGAGCAAGATCTGGTCGTTGGGTTAGCTCAAGTCGAAGAGTTGTTGTATAGCCACATCAAAGGTAAATATCCATTGGTCGAGGAGACTGCTGGGCATTTAGCAGTTGCGGGAGGGAAGCGACTGCGGCCTCTGCTCACGTTGATCGCGGCACAGTATGGAGATCCAACTCGGTATGAAGTGATCCAAGCTGCGGTGGTCGCAGAACTTACTCACTTGGCCACGCTCTATCACGACGATGTCATGGACGATGCACCCCTTCGTAGGGGAGTTGAGAGTGCCAACAACCGCTGGGGAAATACCGTTGCTATTTTGACGGGGGACTATCTCTTTGCGAAGTGCTCTGCACTTTTGGCAGACCTGGGTCCCGCGGCAGTTCGGCTACAGGCGCAGACTTTTGAAAGACTTGTCATTGGTCAGATCATGGAAACCCAGGGTCCAGATTCTGGAGAAGACCCACTTGCACACTATTTGCAGGTAGTTGCGGATAAGACTGGGTCTCTCATTGCGACCAGTGCCAGATACGGCGCGCTTGTCTCTGGTGCAAATAACGAGATTATGGAGAACGTGACGATCTTCGGCGAGAAGATCGGAGTCGCTTTTCAATTGGCGGATGACATCATAGATATTGCAAGCGAGTCGAAAGACTCTGGAAAGACTCCCGGAACGGATTTACGAGAAGGTATACCCACCTTGGTCACACTTCGAGTCCTTGCTTCCACCAAGGAGAGCGATCGCGAATTGCAGAAATTGTTGTCGGCACCAATCGAGTCTGAGACAGTGGTTGCCGAAGCCCTATCCGCATTGCGATCGCACTCGGCCCTCGTTGAGTCTCGTGCACAATTGTTCGCGACAGCGGAACAAGCCCGAAATGCCCTGAAACCACTGCCAATTTGCGACGCAACCTCCGCCCTTTTCTCACTATGTGACGCAGTGATAGAGCGTTCACATTAATTGGAATTAGGAGTGGCTTTTCGTCCTATAAGATCACTGCAGTAACTGCCTAAAGGAATGGATCGCTATGACAGCGCAACTAATTCACCCATTCACCTTCGGTGACCGAACCCAATCTGATTTATTGGGCGGCAAAGGCGCAAATCTGGCAGAGATGGTCCGCATTGGGTTGCCGGTACCTCCCGGATTTACAATCACAACGCAAGCATGTCGTGAGTTCCTTGCATCGGGTCAAATGCCTGCCGGACTCCCTGGAGAGATCATCGCCTCGCTCGAACAGTTAGAGAAAAATTTGGGCAGAGAATTTGGTAATCCTGAAAAACCACTTTTAGTTTCCGTTCGATCGGGCGCAAAGTTCTCCATGCCAGGCATGATGGAGACAGTGCTCAATGTGGGAATGACAGCTGATGTCGCTCAGAGTATGGCCGATCAAACCGGAAATCCAAGATTTGCTTGGGATTCATACCGAAGATTTATTGATATGTACGGCCGTACCGTGTGTGGAGTTGCATCGGCTGAGTTCCATAGAGTGGAAGCGCGCGTGCTTGCAGCGTCGAGCGTGCATGGCATTCAAGATCTCGACGTTGCTGGCTTACAATTACTTGCGGACTCGTACATTAAAGAAATTGAAGCAGTCACGGGCGAGCCATTCCCTCTCGATCCACACATTCACCTCATCCGATCCGTAGAGGCGGTATTCCGCTCTTGGAATTCAGAGCGCGCGCAGGTTTATCGTCAAAGAGAGCGAATTCCATCTGATTTAGGCACCGCGGTAAATATTCAAAGCATGGTCTTTGGAAACCTAAGTGATGATTCTGGCACCGGTGTTGCCTTCACTCGCGACCCTGCCACTGGCGCGACCGGAAGTTACGGCGACTACTTGGAGCGCGCACAGGGCGAAGACGTAGTGGCTGGTATTCGAAATACGATGTCACTGGCAGAATTTGCCGAGAAGTCACCTGTTGTCGCCGCTGAATTAGAGCGCGTAATGAAACTCCTCGAGGATCACTACCGCGATCTCTGTGATATCGAATTTACGGTCGAAAAGGGAAAGCTCTGGATCCTTCAAACTCGCGTTGGAAAGCGGACCGCGGAGGCTGCTTTCCGAATCGCCACACAGTTGGTGGATGAAGGGAAGATCTCAATGGATGAGGCGTTGGTTCGCACATCAGGGGATCAACTCGCGCAACTCATGTTCCCCCAATTTGATCTTTCATCTTCCGTGAAGGAAATTGCCCGAGGAATTCCCGCGTCCCCTGGTGCTGCGGTAGGAGAAGTTGTGTTTGACTCGCGACGAGCCTTTGATTTAGCTCGTGGCGGAAAGAAAGTAATTCTCGTCCGCCGAGAGACCAGTCCCGATGATCTAGTTGGAATGGTTGCATCAGAAGGAATCTTGACCAGTCGTGGAGGTAAAACCTCACACGCAGCCGTTGTTGCCCGCGGAATGGGAAAAACTGCAGTCTGTGGCACAGAGAGTATTTCGGTTGACGAACGAGCCTCCCTATTTACAGTGGGAAGTTTGACTATTTACGAGGGCGAGACGATCTCTATCGACGGCACGACGGGCAACGTCTACCAGGGGATAGTGCCGGTCATCGCTTCTCCTGTTACTTCCTATTTGGAAGGTCGTCTCGCTGCATCAAGTGATGAAGCATCTGCACTAGTTAAAGCGGTGGACAGAATTCTTTCTTACGCTGATGAAATCCGAATTTTGCACGTGCGTACAAATGCTGACACGCCGGAGGATGCTATCCGCGCGCGAATTCTTGGCGCCGAAGGGGTGGGCTTGTGCCGAACAGAGCATATGTTCCTTGGACCCCGCCGCATGTATGTCGAGCGACTTGTTCTTGCCGAGAACGAGGATGTCCAACGCGGAGTTATTGCGGAGATGGAGCCGCTACAGCGAGCTGACTTCGTTGGCATCATGATGGCAATGTCAGGGTTGCCCGTCACGATCCGCCTGCTGGATCCACCACTTCATGAATTTCTTCCACCACTGGCGGAATTGTCTGCGCATATGGCTCGCGCTGAAGCCCTTGGTGAGGAGATTCCAGCCCGTGATCAGGCCATTTTTGCTGCGGTAAAGCGTCTTCACGAGTCGAATCCAATGCTTGGCCTGCGCGGTGTCCGCCTTGGTATTTTGATTCCAGATCTTTACAAGATGCAGGTTCGCGCTCTTGTTCACGCCTACCTTGAGGTTCGCCGACTCGGTCACAATCCTCAACCAGAGGTGATGATTCCGTTGGTCTCCACTCAGCGTGAGTTATTGTATTTGCGCGAGACATTGGAAGCAGAAATAAAGAAGACATTTGTAGGCACCGGTCAAAATCTTAATATTCCAATCGGGACGATGATTGAGACTCCACGAGCGGCTATAACAGCGGATCGTCTAGCAAACTATGCAGACTTCTTCTCCTTCGGCACAAATGATCTCACTCAGTTGACGTGGGCATTTAGTCGCGATGACGTTGAGTCAACATTCTTGCCGCGATATTTGGATCTCGAACTCCTTCCTTTTAGCCCCTTTGAGTCACTTGATCAGGCAGGTGTTGGAATCTTGGTGCGAAAGGCGACTGAACTTGCACGTACTGTCCGTTCGGATTTCAAACTTGGCATCTGCGGCGAGCATGGTGGTGATCCAAGAAGTATCCATTTCTTCCACGAACTTGGCCTGGATTATGTTTCCTGTTCACCATTCCGAGTTCCTGTTGCCCGGCTTGAGTCGGGACGTGCGACTGTCCTAAACAGCGCAGTCGAATCGAGTAGTTCTTAAGCTGAGTCAGAACTGTTCCGAGTGAATTTCACTAGGTCTGTGCCAAGAAAAGCCAGAGCGAGCCAGATGAGTCCGAATCCAAACGCGCGCTCAAGCGGCATTGATTCATGATTTATAAATACGCCTACCAAGAACATGATTCCTGGCGTGATGTACTGAAGTAATCCCGTAATTGTGAGCGGTAGGCGAGTGGCCGCACCATTAAAGAGAAGTAAAGGTACGACGGTGATTATGCCGGCGCCAGCAAGTAAAAGTGAAATACCTACACTGGTGCCGAAATGGCCACGCCCTTGGTTCCCAAGCCAGATCAAGTAGAAAAGATTGGGGATGAGCGCAACGGTTGTTTCGATGGAGAGCCCCTCTAAAGCTCCCACTTTCAATGATTTTTTGAAGAGAGTGTAGGAACTCCAGGAGATTGCCAAGGCAAGGGCGATGAAAGGAATCGCCCCGTACTCAACTGTCAGAGTTGCTACTCCGGCTGCTGCCAGCGCCACTGCTACCCACTGCAATGGGCGAAGCCGTTCACGAAATCCTAGGATGCCAAAAGTCACGCTCACTAGTGGGGTTATGAAATATCCCAACGATGCTTCTACGATTCGGTTGACTGTGACGGACCAAATGTAGACGCCCCAGTTGACGGTAAGGAATAGGGAAGTCAGCGCCAAAAGTGCAAAAGTGCGACGGTCACGAAATATTGCGACAGTAGCTTTGAGTTGCTTTCTAAATGCGAGCAAGATGATGCAGAAAAGAAGGGACCACACACCGCGACTCGCGAGAATTTCAAAGGCGCTCGCCTCATCTAGATATTTCCAATAAAGAGGTAAAAGTCCCCAGAGTGTGTAAGCGCTGATTCCATAAATCAAGCCAGTTGTGTGGCGGTCGGTATTTTTAATTCAGACTCACCTGTAATTCGTAAATTGGACCGCGAACTCCCACTTGGCTTCTTTGATCATCGTAATAGCGGTCTGCAAGTCATCTCTACTCTTGCTCGTGACACGCAATTCATCACCTTGGATCTGAGTCTTAATGCTCTTTGGACCTTCATCACGAAGGAACTTAGCAACCTTCTTTGCGTTCTCAGTTGTGATGCCCTCCTTGAGGGGGCAGGGGAGTTTGTAAATCTTGCCGCTCAGTGCAGGCTTGCCTGGATCAATGTGCTTGAGAGAGACACCACGCTTGACCAGCTTGTCCTTTAGGACGTCCAGAGTCGCGTTTGCCCGCTCCTCAGTACCAGCTTCGATCGATATCTTCTCGCCCTCTAACTCAATCTTGGCTCCGGTATTTTTGAAATCGAACCGGGTATCAATCTCGCGAATCGCTTGATTAACGGCGTTATCGAGTTCCATCCGATCGATCTTGGAAACAACGTCAAAACTGCTATCTGCTGCCACGTCTCATCCCTCCCAAAAAGTTACGAGATTGCCAGAAAAGGGGCCAGAAAAATAGCCACAATTACTCTCACAATTATTGCCACACTGAGTGCAATCTTAGTGGGTTGCCCCATCGCTCAGAAAGCGGATTCTCTCATTCCGAGATCGGCCGAGTTATTGCTGCCATATCTGCCTCGCCAAAGCCTGAATCCGTAGCCCCTGAGTAGATTCCAGCCACAGCCTCTGCAATCGCTAAGTGCAATCCTTTCGATTGGGCAAGGTTCAGCACCAGCCCTATATCTTTGGCTGCCGTATCGATCCTCATGGTTACTGGAGTGTCTGGATTCAAGAACGCATTGCGTTTGTACAACACATAAGGAGCGGCAACAACGCTTTCTTGAAGAACATCGTAGACCGAATTCAGATCCAAATTGAATGTCGACGCCAGAGTGAGTCCTTCAGCTACGGCGATGTTCAGTGCGTGCACGACTGAATTGACGACCAATTTCATTACTTGGCCTGCGCCCACATCTCCGACATGAATTACTTTCTTTGCAAATACCGTGAGGACACTTTCGACTTCTCTGATGGCCGACTTATCTCCACTGGCCATGATAAGTAATTGATGACTTTGAATTGTGGCGACACTTCCAGACACAGGGCAATCAATGAACTTTCGACCCATTTTCGCAATTGCGGCACCTAATTTTTGCGCTGTTTCTAAGCCGCTGGTACCCATATCAACAATGATCAACGACTTCTTGCTATCTTCTAAAACAGAAAGATCATCAAGCAATACAGATTCAGTCACTGGTCCGCTGGCAAAAAAAGTGATCGCTACATCTGCATCTTTCAACGCATTTCGTGGGGAAGTCGCGACACTTACATTGGGGAATTGGGCAGCGAGGGACTCGGTCATTTCCTTGGATCTGTTCCAAAGAATCACCGAATGGCCCGACTTGCTCAACTCCTTAGCAACTGCTGCGCCCATCTTTCCGACACCCAGGATCGCAACGCGTTTCATTTCTTTTCTAGCTGTCTCCAGACCGATGGATGTGATCACTATTTCTTCCAGTCTGCCGAACCAGAATCAAATGTCGTGTAGGTATAAGGGTTCTCGTTGAGTTTTGTTTCAGGGACTTCAGGGTGCATTCCTGCCTCCCACGTCTCCTCGCCCATCTGCTCACGCAAGTAATCCACTGTTTCCTGCACGGCCTTCTTCGCCTTGGTCAGTTTGGACTCAACTAACTGGTGGTTCTGTTTGAGGATTCGCCCATCGATTACGACAGTATGGACATCGCCCCGCTGGGCCTGCATAACTACGTGACCGTAAGGGTTCAGGATCGGGAACATCACGGGGGATGCGTCGTTCTTGATCAGGACAACGTCCGCCTTCTTGCCAACTTCAAGGCTGCCAATCTTGCTATCCATCTTTAACGCACGACTTCCACCGCGAGTGGCCCAGTCGACTGCTTCTTCGCAGCGCATATGAAGCGCGGTCACAGTCTCTTTCTTTGCATGCGCTTCTAGGTGTTCACGTGAGCGATCTGCGCCGACCGTCGTACGCATTGCACTGAAGATATCTCCACTCCACCAGACGCTTGTGTCCATAGAGAGCGAGACCGGAATGTCATGTTGTCTGAGTTTCCATGTTGACGGGTATCCTTGCCCGGCGCTCTGCTCGCTCTCTGTTGAAACAGAGACGCTTCCGCCAGTGGCAGCAATCCGGTTGTACGAATCATCAGTCAGAGTGGCCGCATGAACATAAATTGTGTTCTCGTTCATGAAGCCGTTCTCGTGCATTAAGCGAATTCCATCGTCATTTGTTGCGCCCCAAACACCAGCATGAGTTGTAACAGCAACGCCGAGGTCGCGAGCAACTTCAAAAGCAGCTTTCTCTGGGAATGCCGGGTCGCCGGGGATGTCGAATGCCATCTGGAATCCGAGCATGTCGCCCTTGCCGTCGATACGGCGTTTGTAGAAATCTCTAAATTCTTGTTTGGCCGACCATTCCCAGGGGCCTTGTTGGATATTTCCGTAGGCAAGGATGAATCGACCAGGAACCTCTTCTAGCGCGTCAACTGCAGCATCAGCATGTTCGGTTGTCTGGAGACCGTGGGACCAATCCACGACGGTGGTGACCCCCGCGTCAACTGCTTCGATTGCAGCGAGCAAGTTGCCCGCGTAAACATCTTGTGGTCGGAAAGATTTTCCGTGTTGCAAGTAGTACCAAACGAAGTACTGAGAAAGAGTCCAATCCGCGCCATATCCGCGCATTGCTGTCTGCCACATGTGGCGATGTGTGTCGATCATTCCCGGCATGATGATTCCGCCGGAGGCATCGATCTCGATAGCATCGGCAGGAGCGTGGATATTATGACCAATTTCTTTGATCAGCCCATCGATGATCAGGACATCGCCGTTGTTCACTATCGTGTGGCTATTGTCCATCGTAAGAACTAGACCATTCTTAAAAAGTATTGGCCGGCTATTTGTGCTCATAGATCCTCTTTTGAATCGAAGGAATACGGTCGGATTGTTCGGGCGGAACAAGCCTTCTGGGGCCGAGAAGGCCCAGAGAGGCAGAGCGATTATGGATCCGAGATTGGGCTGTGTCAAGGCTCACTAAACACTTTTGTTAAGTATTAATTGTCGAAGTCGGAAAAATAAGTTACAGTGCACGCCAGCGCTCTGGCAGCATCTAGGGGTGGATAGTCTGAGTGTGGTGGAGGGGGATTTGATGGGTGGAGCGAAAATCGCGTTAGTTCTTGGGGGAACGCAGGGAATTGGCAAGGAGATCGTTCGATTTCTCGCTGTGCGCGGTGAGAAGGTCATTCTCACCGGTCGCACGGATGAGTCTGCTTCCAGGGCAGCCGCCGAGATCGGTATGGGCACGGTCGGACTCGGATTGGATCTGGCTGAACCGAAGAGTATTGCGGCCGCACTTTCCGAGGTTGGTTCGGTAGATCACCTAGTTATAAGCGCGATTGAGCGAGACACCAACACGATCAAGTCGTATGACATTGATAAAGCTTTACGTCTCATCACTTTGAAATTGGTGGGCTACACCGAGGTCGTTCATACCTTGATGGACCGCTACGCCACCGATGCCTCGATAGTCCTCTTTGGCGGTCTGGCTATGGAGCGACCATATCCTGGTTCAACGACCGTATCGACCGTCAATGGCGGAGTAACCGGGTTGGTGCATTCATTAGCAACTGAACTGGCCCCGATCCGAGTCAACGCGATCCATCCAGGAATTATCGGTGACAGTCCTTATTGGGCAGACAAAGATAACTCACGGGTGGTTGAAAGAACTCCTCTTGGCCGACTTGTGAAAATGCAAGAAATTGTTGAAGCGGTAGCTTTTCTTCTCGATAACCATGGAGTTAATGCGGTAAACCTTCCCGTCGATGGCGGATGGCTCGTTAAATAAGCAAGGAGCACTGATGCATCACATCACTCGAATTGACCAAAGCACGGCTACCGAGATTGTCGAATACGCTGCACATTCGCAAGGTTTGACGCGGCAGAAATTAATTGGGCGCGAAAATGGCTGTACGCACTCTCTCCTCTCCGCACTCTGGATTGCTCCACAAGGATTCATTGAGTCGGTAGTGCATTCATTTGAACTCAGCATCTATATTCTTAATGGAAGCGTCTCGGTCTTCATGCAAGGGGAGAGAATTACCCTCAACAAAAATGAATGCCTCGTCGTTCCGGTCGGCGTCTCATATGCGATGAAGGCTTCAGATTCGGGCGTTCACTGGCTTCAGTTCAATGCCCCCGGCGAAGTTGAAAAGCCCCGCAGAATGGACACGTTCTTCACTCATGAAAATGCGATGAATGTTAAGACGATCGATTCAAGAGAGTTTGATCTCAGAGACCCTAGAAATCAACACGCTTATAGATTCGATCCTTCGACGATGAATCTTGATAATTTGGCGGTAGGGGCAAAGAAGGATGCACCGGCAGTCTCCGCCAGCATGGCAACAGCCCTTCTGGCGTACAGCGGCATTGGTGTCCGAATGTTGATTGACCAACGCGTTGGGGCAAAACTCCACGCGATGTTTATGGTGGATTACCAACCAACCGCAATCGCCCATCCGCACGATCATCCTTTTGAAGAGACTTACACCTTCACCCACGGTGAAGTCCACGGGCTCATAGAAGGCATTGAATATGTTTTCCACCCGGGAGATGTTCTCTGGTGCGCCGTTGGCGCAGACCACGGTTTCGAGAACCGGGGAACGGGGCTGGTCCGTTGGATCGAGACCCAAGCCCCGCAGCCGCCGGTTCAGCATTCCTACCGTTTTAGCCGTGACTGGGAGTATCTGGAGCAGAAACTTCAGGGCGAAGCGCGCTCCTAGGCACGAAGGGGTGGGGCGCAGAGTTGGTATTAAACGGTGCCTACACAGTAAGAAAATTATTGTTCAGTACTACTTGACATGTTTGCTCTCAGAGACCACTATCGCCCTAGGCAAAATTGACCCGGGCTTCAACATAGGTGTTTGGCCGCGTCACTTCGCCCACACAGGAGCCTCTTATGCAGAATGCATAAGAAGAATGAGGAGGAGAAGTGGTTCAAAAGAGGAAGAGATCCAAGGGGAGGATTGGCCTAGCCGTTTTTGCGATTGCTGGTTCACTTCTGGTTAACGGCAACGTCGCGACCGCGGCCGCCAAAAAGCAGATCAACGTCGCCTATCTCTCGTTTGCGATAACCAACAGTTATGACGCTCCAATGCTTGCAGCTGCTAAAGCGGTCGCAGCCGCGTCGGGTGTCAAGGTCACCGTCTTTGACGCGGGCAATGATCCTCAGGTTCAGTACACCCAACTTCAGAACGTCATTAGTTCTGGCAAGTACCAAGGAATTATTACTCAGCCAATTTTCGGCGCGGGCCTGGCACCTTTGGTAGCCAAAGCAATTGCAAAGAAAATTAAGGTGGTCAATATCGATCAGATTCTTGGAGCGAATTTCACTACTGATAAGTCGCAGGTAAAAGGTTTGTCAGCCAACGTGACCTTCCTTCCATCCAAGATCGGAACTCAACTGGGACAACAAGTAATTTCGGCTTGTGCTTCGAAGAGCCTGAACCCATGCAACGTGGGTTATATCTACAGCATTAAGGCCTCAACCCTTGATGTAGCAATCAATAAGGGCTTCAGCGCCGCAATTGCGAAGAATCCTGCGATTAAGGTTGTTGCCGAAGGGGAGTCATTCTTCACTCCAAGCATTGCACTTGGTGCCGTACAGAACATGCTCCAAGCTCACTCGGACTTGAATGTAATCGTCGGTGCCGATCAAGGCATCGAAGGTGCGGTTCAAGCAGTTGATGGCGCAAAGTTGACCGGACAGATACTTCTCGTCGGATTCGGCGGAAGTGCAACTGCTGTGGCAGGTGTGAAGGCCGGGACATGGTTCGCCGACGTCGCACAAGCTCCAGCATCTGAAGGAGCACTTGGCATGATTGCTCTGATCAAGGCCATCAAGACTGGAAAATCAAGTGGATCAATTAACCCCGTAGCAGACCTTCCTGCGGGTGGCGTCATAACCAAGGCAACAGCAAGCAAGTTCACTGCTGAGTGGCCTGGTTAAAGAACTATGCAAAAGGCGCCCCACCGAGACTCGGAATTCGATAACAACGAGATTCGTCTAGTTGGTATCTCTAAAAGTTTCGGTGGGGTTGCTGCATTATCAGATATTTCATTGACAATAAGAGCTGGCGAGATTCATTCGCTCGTTGGGGAAAACGGTGCGGGCAAATCCACGCTTGGCAAAATAATTTCAGGAATCACCGCTGCGGATACGGGCACTCTGCTGCTCGGCAACGAAGAACTCTCCTTCGGCTCTCCAAGGGATGCCCTTGCCCATGGAATTGTGACTATTGCACAAGAACTTGCGATAGTACCGGCGCTCACAGTCGCGGAAAATGTGCTCTTGGGAGATGAGCCTCGAACCAGCGGTTTTATCAACCGACGCCAACTCCGCAAGCGGTTCGATGAATTGGCAAGGAGGGTAGGTTTTAAATTCTCTCCCGACACTATTGCCGGGACACTGAGCATTGCAGATCAGCAGAAGGTGGAGATTCTCCGGGCCCTATCACGAAATGCCTCGGTGATTATTATGGACGAGCCAACTGCTGCGCTCTCACGCCTTGAGTCTCATGCGTTGCATGAAGTGATTCGATCACTTGCCGCTGAGGGTAAGACGGTAATACTTATTTCACATTTCTTATCGGAAGTCCTTCTGCTTTCGGACACGATCACCGTGCTTAGGGATGGCCACCTCATTGAATCAATGCCGGCAAAAGATGCTACGGAAGAGAATCTCATCGAGTTCATGCTGGGTCGCACCCTGGGTGCTCTGTATCCAACCAAGGTGCCGCCGAAGTATGACTCACCTTCCATTTTCTTTGTAAACAATCTTTCTGCTCCTGGTGTCTCCAATGTCTGGCTCTCGTTGAGGGCCGGTGAAATTCTTGGCATTGCGGGATTGGTTGGCTCTGGGCGGACCGAGTTAGCGCGTGCACTTTATCAGGATACAAAGTCGTCCCACGGATCCATAACAGTGAACGGTGTGAAAATGGCGGGCAAGACCCCGCGCACTGCCCTGAATAAACAAGTCGTCATGATTCCGGAGTCACGAAAGGACTCTGGATTGCTGCTCGGACGTTCAATCCAAGAGAACATAACGTTGTCCAGTCTGACAACTATGAGCAAGATGGGTTGGATTCTTCGATCGCGCGAATTGAAGATCACTGAGCGGGCCTTGGAACACATCAAGGTGAAATCAGTTGGAATTCGACAGAAAGTTTCTAGTCTTTCGGGTGGCAATCAGCAGAAGATTCTCTTTGCCAGAATGCTCCTGAATAATCCACGTGTCTTGATCGCGGACGAGCCCACGCGCGGAGTGGATGTAGGTTCTAAGCGAGCGATCTATGACTTGCTGACGAATCTGGCCAAAGATGGGCTCGGAATTATCGTCATCTCTTCCGATCTGGAGGAAGTTCTGGGACTTGCCCACCGGGTTGTAGTCATGCGTCAAGGGCGAGTAGTTACGGAATTGACTGGTCGAACCATGAACGAGCAAGCAGTATTAGAGGCTGCCTTTGCCGAGCAGTTCTAGTGAATGGTCCAACGGATGGAGAAGGTAATGTCTGAGCAAGGTACTCGTGAATCATTGGTGCGCTTTGTACCTCAGTCGCTGCGGTCGTGGCGTTCAGCGGGAATAGTCCTTCCTTTTTCACTTCTTTTCGTAGTTTTGTCTTTTTCAAGCGACTCATTCCTCCATGCAACAAATCTGTTGAACATTCTTGATCAGCAATCGGCGTTTCTAATTATTGCCGCCGCGGGAACTTTGGTCCTTGTTACGGGCGGAATAGATCTCTCCGTTGGCGCCACCTATGCTCTTGCGAGCTGCGTATCGGCACAGTATGCGCAGACACACTCGATTGCCGCCGCCGTGATTTTAGGGATTGTTCTGGGATTATTCGTCGGGGCTGTCAATGGCGTGATCGTCTCCTATCTGAAGATTAATCCGCTTATTGCGACGTTGGCCATGTCATTTGTCATCGGTGGGCTGGGTTCGAAGTTCACCAGCGGAAACTTGATCATTCTCACTGAAAAACCCGAATACGGAAATATCGCGCAGACAGTCTGGTTTGGGGTCAATACCTCAATTTGGATAATGGTCGTGATTGTCATTGCCTTGGGAATTCTTCTAACTCGCACCGTGATCGGTCGCTATATGATTGCCGCTGGTGGTAATGCTCACGCAGCTCGTTTAGCGGGTATTCAAGTAAATAGCGTGCGAATAATCGCGTATACGCTCAGCGGAGCAGCTGCGGCGGTTGCCGGTATTATCGACGCGTCACGCGTCTTGAGCGCATCTGCTGCCCTCGGGAGCACGCTGGCATTCACAGTTTTGGCAGGAATTGTCGTCGGTGGAACGTCGATTGCGGGCGGAGACGGGTCGGTCTGGTACACGGTCTTCGGAGTGCTTTTCATAGCGTTAATTGGAAACGGCTTTGACTTGTTGGGAATCGACCCACTGTACAAACAGATCACTCTCGGGCTGATTTTGCTTGCCGCCGTAGGCATGGACGCTTACGGAAGGTCTCATCAGAATTAGATCTGTTCATGCGCGATTGAGAAGTCTCTTATTTGCCGTTTCCAACGTAATTGAAAGTAGACGTGTTGAGGTGTGATTGTGAATCTCGTGTGGTGTTGAGAGGACCGTTGACACCGTAATAACGCTGTCCCGCTACGAGTAACTCCTCAGCCGGGAATTTTGTAATAACTTCGCATCCGGTTGCCGTTACGACGAGTTCTTCCTCGATCCGAGCGGCTCCATAGCCGTCCTTTGCGGGCCAGTACGTTTCAAGGGCGAAGACCATGCCTTCTTCCAGGGTTTCTGGGTGGTCTAATGAAACCAGGCGGCTAAATATTGGGCGTTCCCAAATCGATAGTCCGACTCCGTGCCCATATTGGAGCGCGAAGGCGGCTTCCTCGTTTTCAAAACCAAACTCTTGGGCAGTTGGCCACACTTTTACTATGTCGGCTGTTGTGGCACCTGGTTTGACCAGAGCAATTGCTTTGTCCATGTATTCACGGCAGATCGTGTACGCATCTCGAAGAGCCGGCGAAGCGCTTCCGATGGCAAAGGTCCGATAGTAGCAAGTTCGATATCCCATGTAGCTATGCAAGATGTCGAAAAATGCTGGGTCCCCAGGTCGAAGAGCACGATCGCTGAATACGTGAGGGTGGGGTGAGCATCGCTCACCAGATATTGCATTAACGCCTTCAACGTGTTCCGAACCCGCATCATAAAGAATCTTGCTTACTAGTCCAACGGCTTCGTTCTCTTTCACTCCTGGACGGAGGAATTCATAAAGTCTGTCATAAGCGGTATCCACCATAGATGCAGCCGTGGTGAGCAGAGTGATTTCATCTTTTGTCTTAATTCGCCGAGCAGCCAGGAAAACTTGCTGTCCATCGACCACTCGGATGCCCTTCGCTTGCAGGGCAAACATGACGGGCGGTTCGATGATATCCACCCCTAGTGGCTCATTTTCGAGGCTATGAATCTTAAGAACTTCGTAGATCTTCTCTGCAACCGACTCTGCCAGTCCTGCATTCGGGCTTATTGCTCCACGCAATGTCGAAATTCCTGCACGTGCACCAAGTCCCGTGATTGCATTGTGGTGGGGTTGGTGACCATTGCTGCCAGCATCGGCATGGGCTTGATCAAGCCATGGAGTGTAGAGCTGGTGATGTCTGGCTGCAGATCCGAAATCCCAGAGAATCGGCTCGCCTCCGCGAGGAAGGATCGAGAAGCGGATCATCTTGTCCATCGCCCAGGTGCCAATGTGCGTGGAGGTCATGTACCGGATATTGTGAAAATCAAAGGTCAAAAGGGACCCAAGGCTTGAACTCTCCAACTCGGCTTTCAGTCGGGTGAGGCGTTCGATACGTAACCGCTCGATATCGAGTCGATTTTCCCAGTCGACAGCAGAAAGGCCATATGTAGCGATTGCCATTGTTCACTCCCAATAAATCGAATCCTGAGATGTTCTCTGGTAGTTAACACTAGGAGAACAGGGGTGTCAAGATATCTATGAGATAAGAGTTACGGTTTTGGTGCTTTCTCCCCCTTGGGAAGGGCTGGGCAGCCGTGAACAAACCAGATCCCATGGAAATCGATGGTGCCCATGTTGCGGAATTTGTGGGGGATGGATGAGTCAAAACCTATGGAATGACCCTTGGAGAGCGAGAGGGTGAGGTCGCCAATTGTGGCCTCAAGTTCGCCTTCCAACGCATAGCCGTATTCAAACCCGTCGTGAACAATTAGCTCTCCGGACTCATTGGATTGGGAACCCGGTTCGTAGATGATCTCCATGAAGTTGACCGAATTATCAGAGGTCGCCGCAAGTCGTTCCCACTGGACGCCGGAGTCCATTGTGATGAGGCTTCGATTCGTTGGATTTACTGCGGAAATTCGCGCTCTCGACTCATCCCACGCATCGCTGGGAGTGTCGAAATCGTTCCGGCTGACCTGCTCTACTTCCGTCTTCGAATCACTCTCAACTCGACCATTCCATTTGGATTCGAAAAGAACGTCGATCGGAACACCCAGGAGTCTGGCAAAAGAGTAAAGAGTAGCTACGGAAGGCTGCGACTTACCATTTTCAATTTGGGAAATAAAGGAGGGAGATACGTCCAGTTGGCGGGCGACTTCTCGGAGGGAGAGGCCGGATTTGAGGCGAATTTCCTTCAGCCGTGGTCCTAGGTACTGAACCGGATCTCTCATGGCCCTCTCTCTCGCTCGCTGCAGGTCTCGAGTGGATTTACCCGTCACAACTTCAGGTAGATATTCTTTCAGTGTTTACAAGCGCTGTACAGCCCAGGCAGTGGGGTCTTTTGTAGGCGTGGAGTGGCTCCGAGTGTTCGTGAATGGAGAACACTCCTAAAACACTTCGCCCGAGAAAACCCCTGGATGTTGGGCTAATTCCAGGCGAGTCCTACGGATATGGCCGAAGAGAATCCGTTCGGCGTCATCCAGGTCCATTTTCACAATTGCGCCGAGCAGGAGGTGGTGCTCGTAGTGAGCTGATTTGAAGCCGTCGGCGGCGAGGAGTTGAGAATATGCGCGTCGATAATGCTGCGTTGTATTCCAAAGGCGTTGAACCATTTCGCCAAGATGCGCAGTTTGGGCTCCAGCGTATGAGAGTAAGTGGAACTCACGATCCAATTTTAGAAATACTTCAGTGTCGCTGCTCTTTTCCATCTCGACCGCCAATTGCGCTAGTTCATCCATCTTCTCCTTCGGCAGATGTGGGATGCTCAATCGGAGCATGAGGGGCTCGATCCGCTCGCGAATTTGGTACATCTCCTCGCATTCGGCCAGACTCAATTGGGCTATCCATGCACCGGTATGCGCGACAAGTCTTACCAACCCGTCAGCTTCCAGCATGCGAAGGGCTTCACGGACCGGAGAGCGACTGGCGGAGAACTGTTCGGCAATATCTTCTTGGCGGATGCGATTACCAGGTGGGTACTTGCCGGCCAGAATTTCATCTTTGACAGAGGCGGCAATCCGATGACTCATCGCCAGATCACCATCCACGCTTACAGACATGGCCACCTCCACGCATTGAGCTCAGCAAGATTGGATCCAATACTAGATAAAAAGGAATCGAAATGGGCTAAATAAGGGCAATTTCGGAGAAAAATCTTGTGATTGGACTCAATCACCCCTACAGTTCTCACCACTGACGGCTCGAATCTACTCAGTCGAGTCCTGGCAACTTTGAATGATTGGACGATGATGGCTGACCACTCCGCCTTGAACCCAACTCAACCTTGGGTTGAACTTCGCACCAGTGGCCAGGATTGGAAAGATGCGGATCCCGGGCTCCTCGCCACGATGTTGGGGCAACTCCATCTCATTCGCGCATTTGAAGAAGCCGTGCTCGAATTGGCGGGCGAGAGTCTGGTGCACGGACCGGCTCACAGCAGCATAGGACAAGAAGGCGGCGCGGTCGGTTCCATTGTTGGTCTGGTTACGGCAGATGCAATTAACGGGTCTCACAGAGGCCATCATCAATTTCTTGCCAAAGTAATCAACCATGTTTCTGGTGGAAGTTTGGATCTTAAGAATTTAGTCACAGAGGATATTCAAGTTGTTCTGCAACGCACCCTGGCGGAGATTCTCGGACTGGCTCAAGGGTATTGCAGTGGTCGTGGTGGTTCTATGCATTTGCAGAATTTCGAAGCGGGGGCACTGGGAACCAATGCGATTGTTGGCGGTGGCGTTCCGCTTGCCGCAGGAAATGCTTGGTCGCAGAAGCGTGCGGGCACTAACAACATTACAGTCTCCTATTTTGGAGATGGCGCCGTGAATATCGGTTCGGTGCTCGAAACTATGAACCTCGCCGCTGCATGGAAATTGCCCTTGTGTTTCTTTATCGAAAACAATTTGTATGCGGTCTCAACTCACGTCAGCGAAGCAACCGCTGAAGTACGACTGTCAGGTCGCGGATTGGGCTTCGCAATTCCGTCATGGCGCGTGGACGGAATGGACCCCCTAGCTGTTCATCTTGCAATGAAAGAAGCTGAATTGTTTATGCGTAGCGGTGAAGGACCTGCCATCGTTGAAGCTGAGGTCTATCGGTTCTTCCACCAGAACGGAGCCTTCCCTGGAAGCGCCTTCGGGTACCGCAGCAAAGAAGAAGAAGCACAGTGGCGCGAACGGGATCCGCTTCTGCGTGTTGCCAACGAGATGATTGCGCTTGGTCTTATTGACCAAGCAGGTGTTGACTCTGTTCGTGAGCAAGCGGTATCTGCAAATAGGAACGCAATTGCTGCCCTTGTCGAAGAGAACCCTGATATTCCGGGGAAGCGACGTATCCGCCCAGAACTGTGGCCGGATGCAAACTTCGTAAACGTAGGAGTGCGGGGCGATGCAAGTGAATTGATTGGCGCTCGCACGCTTGAACCCTCCACCTATTCAGGAGTTACCAAGACCTCGAAGTTTGTTGATGCGGTGGCTGCGGTGCTTGACCGTCGTATGGAAACGGACGATCGAATTATTATTTTGGGTGAGGACATCCACCGCCTCAACGGTGGAACAAACGGTGCGACGAAGGGCTTATCAAAGAAGTACCCAGATCGAATTCTCGGAACACCCATAAGCGAAAATGCATTTGTCGGCCTTGGCGGTGGAATGGCTTTGGATGGTCGATACCGTCCAATTGTCGAGTTTATGTACCCGGACTTCATGTGGGTTGCTGCCGATCAGGTCTTTAATCAAATTGGAAAAGCGCGGCACATGTTTGGTGGGCAGAATCCAGTTCCACTTGTGCTTCGCACCAAAGTAGCAATGGGCAGTGGATATGGATCGCAGCATTTGATGGACCCGGCCGGCATATTTGCAACTTCGCCCGGGTGGCGAATTGTCGCTGCATCGACTCCGGCTGATTACATCGGTTTGATGAATGCGGCTCTGACTTTAGAGGACCCAGTACTTGTTCTTGAGCATGTCGATCTGTACGGCGATATGGGTGAAATCCCTGATACGGACTTGGACTATCACATCCCATTTGGCAGAGCCAACATTCGAAGAGTCGGCAACGAAATAACAGTCCTTACCTATTTGTCGATGGTCAAACACTCTTTGACGGCCGTGGAGCAGACCGGCATTGACGCGGAAGTCATCGATCTACGTTGGCTCGATCGGGCGAGCATTGATTGGGAAACGATTGAAGGAAGCATTCGCAAAACGAACAGTGTTTTGATTGTTGAGCAAGGCGCGTTGGGCACTTCATACGGCAGGTGGTTGTCCGACGAGATTCAACTCCGATATTTTGACTGGCTTGACCAACCTATTCAACGAGTTACTGGTGGAGAAGCGTCCCCGAGTATTTCCAAAGTTCTGGAACGTGCCGCAATTGCTGGGGTTGAAGAAGTAGTGGCCGGCCTTCTGAAGGTGCGCGAAGGATTCGGCGGTACAAAATAAGATGGCAAGCATCATGAGAATGCCAGAAGTGCTGGCAAACGCAACCGAGGCCATCATCGCAAAGTGGCTCGTGGAAGAAGGAGCCACCTTCAGTGTTGGTCAGCCGTTGGCAGAGGCGGAAACTGAGAAGGCCCTGGTCGAAGTGCCGGCAGAAATTGATGGCGTTCTGGGTCGTAAATTGGCAAGAGATGGCGCAACTATTTCCGTAGGCGCCCCTATCGCCGTCCTGTTAGTTGCAGGAGAAGGTGATGCCGAGATTGAAAGAATCCTGGCAAGTGAAAATATCTCATCGGTACCTTCAAACGAGAATGCAGATATCGCGCCAGCAACTGTGCTGGCTCCAGTTGGCACCACCGTGGCGCCCGAGAGAGTTTTCTCAAGCCCGCTAGCGCGGAAATTGGCAAAGGAGAATGGCATCGATCCTGTGTCACTTCGTGGAAGCGGACCTGGCGGACGGATTGTGAAAAGGGATATCGAGGCTTTCATCACCTCAGGCTCTGCTGCAAAGCCAACTCCTGCTGCACCTGTCTATCTCTCCTCTGGAACTGGCTCCTTTACTTCGACTCCGCACACACCCATGCGTCGCGCTATCGCACGGCGTCTGACGGAGAGCAAGTCGTCGGTTCCGCATTTCTACCTTTCCGCGCCATGCCTTGCAGATGACCTATTGAATATGCGCAAGAAGCTCAATGAATGGTCAGAGCGGAAAGTTTCCGTGACCGACCTCATCCTGAGGACGGTTTCGGCGGCATTTTCAGATGTTCCCGATGCAAACGTTATTTGGACTGCTGATGAAATTCGTCGCTTTGATAATGTAGATGTCGCAGTAGCTGTGGCAACAGATAGTGGCCTTGTCACACCTGTTGTTCGGGCGATAAATAAAATGAATCTCAGCCAGCTAAGTGCTACGACGCAGGATCTCATTGCTCGCGCACGTATCGGCCGCTTGAAACAGAATGAGATTGAGGGCGGAACATTCTCCATTACCAACTTGGGTATGTACGGAACGGACGAGTTCTTCGCAATCCTTAACCCTCCGCAGTCAGCGATCTTGGCGGTCGGCGCTGCCAAGCAAAAACCCGTGGTAGTAGATGGTTTGATTACTGTGGCATCTGTCATTAATTTCACTCTCTCAGTGGACCATCGAGCGATAGATGGAGCCCTGGCTGCACAATGGCTGGCTGCATTTGTCAAGCGGTTTGAGAACCCGATGTGGCTAGTGGTGTAAGGGCAGATCTTGGGTTAGCACCTTGAGCGGTAATTGAGGTAATCTGCGCACGCCGTGTTATCAGTTCAACCTTGGCGGGTTGCCCGAGCGGCCAATGGGAGCGGACTGTAAATCCGCCGGCTACGCCTTCCAAGGTTCGAATCCTTGACCCGCCACCAAAGATTGA
>JBAZYI010000014.1:0-28170 GCA_041659345.1 Candidatus Nanopelagicaceae bacterium
CGCCATCTTGTCTTTGGTGAGATCGATTCCGTTCTTCGATCCAAAAGTCTTTACGAGATGGTCGACAAGCGCCTGATCCCAATCGTCGCCACCTAAGTGATTATCGCCATTCGTCGCCTTCACTTCAACGACGCCACCGCCGATTTCAAGAAGGGATACGTCAAATGTTCCACCTCCGAGGTCGAAGACGAGGATGGTGTGCTCTTCATCGGCCTTATCTAGACCATAAGCAAGAGCGGCTGCAGTTGGCTCGTTGATGATGCGAAGGACATTGAGACCAGCGATTTCGCCGGCTTCCTTTGTAGCCTGACGCTGAGCATCATTGAAGTAGGCCGGCACAGTAATGACCGCATCCGTGACGGTCTCGCCCAAATAAGACTCGGCATCGCGCTTCAACTTCTGAAGGATGCGTGCGCTGATCTCCTGAGGGGTGTACTTCTTGCCATCGATATCGATGTTCCAGGAAGTACCCATGTGCCGTTTTACTGAACGGATAGTCCGTTCTACGTTGGTAACCGATTGGCGCTTAGCCACCTCACCGACGAGAACCTCCCCATTTTTTGCAAAAGCAACGATCGAGGGGGTTGTACGTGCACCCTCAGCGTTAGCGATCACTGTTGGTTCACCACCCTCAAGGACAGACACACAACTATTAGTCGTACCGAGGTCGATTCCAACTGCTCTAGCCATCTTTATAACTCCTTTTTTCTCTATCTCCGGGCCCCACGAGGAACCATAAGATAATTCTCAACCTTGCGTCGAGTTTTGTCAAAAGATTGAGTCGATGCGACTCAAGGTTGCCTTTGAGGGTTCGGAATATGGACTAACCGAGCAGGGGCCGTGCTCTCGTTCGATTAAAAGCGAGAAAGGATCTCGAAATTACAGAAAGGTGACATTTTTTTTTAAGGCGCAGTTACCCTCATCCCTATGTCATATTGGTT
Organism: Candidatus Nanopelagicaceae bacterium; assembly: GCA_041659345.1. Classification (GTDB taxonomy): domain Bacteria; phylum Actinomycetota; class Actinomycetes; order Nanopelagicales; family Nanopelagicaceae; genus QYPT01. The sequence continues at coordinate 942 of JBAZYI010000014.1, forward strand.
GAATTTAGTCCTGCCGCTCATCTCCTACGGGATCACTCTTTTTGCGCTCATATTGCTCTACATCAACGGGAAGAAGCTCCTTGCTATCTACAAAGGTGGACAGCCAGATCCGACGCGAAGCGAGAATCGATCTTCGCGAATGGGGCATATGTCGGGCGAGATTCTGGGGCACACAAAGATGCTCAATTTCACCGGCACTGGTATCGCACACTGGGTTGTAATGGTCGGCTTTGGCGCTCTTTTCGGAACATTGGTTACGGCTTACGGACAGGTTTTAGATCCAACTTTCGCTCTACCTTTCATTGGCCATTTTGTCCCCTATGAATATTTCACCGAACTCATAACTCTCCTCACCGGTCTTGGAATTTTGGCATTAATTTTTATCCGTCAGTACACGCGTATCTTCCAAAAGGGAAGGCGGTCGAGATTCTTTGGATCTGGATCACTCAAGGCCTACTACGTTGAGGCAACGATTCTTGCAATCGTCTTCTGTGTCACTGCGCTGAGGGGACTTGAAGGCGCCTTATCAAGTGATACTGAGTGGAGTTGGCACTATCCATTCTCCTGGCGAATAGTTGAATTATTCAAGGACCTTCCACTTCACACTATTGAAACTTCCATCCAAGTGGTGGCAGCCGTGAAGATCGTCGTCTCGATGCTCTGGTTCATTGTCATTGCGCTCAATCTCACGATGGGCGTTGCGTGGCACCGATTCCTCGCCTTCTTCAACGTCTACTACAAACGTCATAGCGATGGGACGCCATCCCTTGGCGAACTTCCAGAGATGTTGTCACACGGTCATCCCATCGATTTTGACGATCCTTCCGAGAACGATGTATTTGGTCTTGGTACTAGAGCAGACATTTCATGGAAGGGCTTGCTCGACATGACGACCTGCACCGAGTGCGGTCGGTGCCAATCGCAATGTCCAGCCTGGCACACAGAGAAGCCGCTTTCACCAAAACTCCTCATTATGGCAATGCGAGATCACGCCATGTCAAAAGTCGTTGAAAATGAATCTCTAGTTGGAGAATTGGCTCCAATTTCATATGACGTTCTTTGGTCGTGCACTACTTGTGGTGCATGTGTAAACGAATGTCCAGTCGATATCGAGCATATTGATCACATCGTTAATATGCGTCGCTTCCAAGTACTCGTTGAATCACAGTTCCCATCCGAACTTGGCGGCACATTCCGTAATTTAGAGAATGCTGGAAATCCTTGGGGAGCCAACAAAAGCGATCGGGAGAGCTGGATTGCGGAGTGCAATTTTCCAATACGGGTTGTTGAAGGGCAGATTCCAGAAGACGTCGAATATTTGTTCTGGGTTGGTTGCGCCGGCGCATACGAAGAGCGTGCCAAAAAAACGACGAAAGCTGTTGCCGAACTCCTGCATATGTCGGGCGTGAGTTTTGCAGTTCTCGGGAAAAAGGAGACTTGCACTGGAGATCCCGCTCGCCGAGCAGGAAATGAATTCCTCTACCAAATCCTCGCAAAGGAAAATATCGAGACCTTCCAGGAAGTATTTGCCAATCGCACCGAAAAGGGAAAAAAGAAAATTGTCGTCACCTGTCCCCATTGCTTCACCACAATCGGCCGCGACTACGCACAGAGTGGTTTTGAATTGGTGATGGTCCACCACACCCAACTTCTCAATCAGTTGGTAAAAGAAGGCCGACTTATTCCAGTAAATAAGAGCGAGAAGAAATTGACCTACCACGACCCTTGTTATCTTGGTCGACATAATCAGATTTATGAAGCTCCGCGAGAACTTCTCGAAGCCACGGGCGTTAAAATCACAGAGATGCCTCGCAATCGCGAACGTTCATTCTGCTGCGGTGGAGGTGGTGGGCGTATGTGGATGGAAGAGAACCTCGGCACCCGGATTAACCTCAACCGTGTCGATGAAGCGATAGCCACGGGAGCCGAGGAAGTCGCGGTTGCCTGCCCGTTCTGCCGTGTCATGGTGGGCGATGGGGTGAGTGGGCGTGAAAGTGATGTCGAAGTCCTTGATGTCGCCCAAGCGCTCTTGCGCTCAGTAAAACCCGTTTAACTTGGGAATCCTTCAGCCGGCTCGAGATCCGGTTTCTTTAGGATCTCTACGCTCAACTGAAGGATTCCCAAGCCATTAATCCAGGAAGGTAGCCTGAGCGTAGAGACGTAAAGTCGACCTCAGAAATGGAGTTGCTTGAGACTGCTTCGCTTTACGTCTCAGCGCTAACTCCATTTTCTTCGGTCTCAGTGAGATCCAGAGGCTGCTGACGGAATATTCTCAGATAATCCCCAGATTCACAGGGCATTATCAGCCCCAGAGGTGATGACTATGACGACTCTCAAGGAGCGATCAGTGCAGCAAGAGGTAAAAGAAGTGACAACCCATCGGATCTTGGTAGTCGATGATGAATCCAGCATTAGCGACCTGATTTCCACCAGTCTGCGTTTCGTCGGTTTCGACGTTCGGACTGCAGCCAATGGTGCCCAGGCACTACAGGTTGCCGAGGAGTTCAAGCCGCATGCCATAGTCCTAGACGTGATGTTGCCTGATCTTGATGGCTTTGAGGTGTGTCGCCAGTTGCGCAGTGAAGGTCACACCGTGGGGGTTCTCTTTCTTACCGCAAAAGATGGAATGGAAGACAAAGTCGCCGGCCTCACAATTGGCGGCGATGATTACATGACAAAGCCATTTAGTTTAGAAGAGTTGGTTGCACGTCTGCGAGCACTTCTCCGACGCACAGGCGCGATTGAATCACTTCCCGACGACGAGAAAATCCGCTTTGCCGACCTTGAGTTGGATGAAGCTACTCATGAAGTTCGTCGGGCAGGGCAGTTGATTGACCTCTCCCCAACCGAGTTCCTTCTTCTTCGCTACCTTTTAATTAACGCGGATCGAGTTGTATCCAAAGCGCAAATTCTTGACCATGTCTGGCAGTACGACTTCCGAGGCGATGCAGGAATTGTCGAGACGTATGTTTCCTACCTTCGCAAAAAAATCGACATCTTCGAGCCACCGCTGATTCACACTGTCCGAGGTGTTGGTTACCGATTACGTATGCCGCCTAAGCCTTAATGGTTTGACGTGGACTCCCCTTTTCGCAAGGTTTCCAACCCGCTAAGTCTGTGGAGTCTTCGCAATCGCCTCATTGTGGGCGTCGTGGCGCTTTCCGCTCTGGGTTTTATCGCATCCGATGTCGCTGCACGAAGTGCCCTTCACTCGTACCTCGTCAACCAAATTGATGAACAACTCACGAGTGTTGCGGGCGGATCCACTCTTCGCTTGGATCGCGCCGGAATTGCTCAAGACGAGAACGATTCAATGATGATGGATTCGGAATCGAGTGAAAACTCCACCGGTCCAAAGAAACGGGCGGGCGCTGGAACTATGCAGCCACTGCGGCAGGTTCCAACTGCAATGTCGGTCACGCTGCTCGACCCAGAAGGAAAGGTACTAGGCGTCATCGGTGGCGATCTCAACACACAGGCAATTACTAATTTCATTGAAGGATTGACACCTGCCAAGGTAATTAGTCATAAGAATCAGCCTTTTTCATTGGAGGTACCCGGTTCCGATTTCCGAGTATTGGCGCGAGTGCTTCCATCGGCCCTCGGCAGTGTCGTTGTTGCTCAGTCATTAGAGAATATCGATCAGACTCTGCATCGACTTCAAGTCCTCTTCATATTTATAGGACTGATTGCGCTCTTGCTTATCGCGCTCGCATCGCGAAAAGTGATTTCCATGGGACTTAAGCCATTGGAGGCAGTCGAGGCCACTGCGGAATCTATCGCGGCAGGCAATTTGTCGGCCCGTCTTCCAGAGGCTAAACCAGACACAGAAGTGGGGCGACTCGTTGAGTCGCTCAATCAAATGTTGGCACGCATCGAAGAATCGTTCGCAGCACGCAGCGCTAGCGAAAATCGTCTTCGCAGATTCGTAGCCGACGCAAGTCACGAACTTCGCACACCTCTCACGGCAATCCGAGGATTCGCTGAACTGCACCGCCAAGGGGCGGTAAAGGGCGATGAACAGACGAAGGAACTTATCGGTCGTATTGAAAAGGAGTCCCTTCGAATGGGATCTCTCGTTGAAGATCTCTTACTCCTCGCTCGACTTGACCAATCCAGGGACTTGAAGAAAGAGCCCGTCAATTTAGTTGAAGCAGTTAAAGATGCCGTGGCATCTGCACGGGCTGCGGGACCAAGCCACCCCATCACGGTGAGTGTTCCGGATGATGAGTTCTACATCCTTGGTGATCCTGATCGAATCCATCAAGTAGTCGCAAACTTGCTTGCCAATGCTCGGACGCACACTGAAGTTGGAACTCCAATTGAGGTTACGGTTTCACAATCTGATGAAGGTGCGACAGTCTCTGTATCTGACAAGGGACCAGGGTTGAGCCTTGAGGACCAAGAGAAAATTTTTGAACGGTTCTTCCGCGCTGATCCATCACGAGCTCGGTCCAGTGAAGAAGGAAGTGGACTTGGACTCTCTATCGTCGACGCGGTGATGCGGGCACATGGAGGAACGGTAAGTGTTACCTCTGCACTGGGCGAGGGAGCAACATTCACCCTCTTCTTTCCCTTAGAAAGTACCGAAGATTCAACTGACTAGAGGTTAATTCGTACCTTTTTTAAGTAGCAGGTCCCAAACTCTCCATTGCACGCAAGGCCGCAATCCGCTCCTCAATGGGAGGGTGGGTGGCAAATAGGCGTGAAACGGATTTCGAATCGAGTGGCGACTCAATCCAGATATGGGCAACCGCGGTTGAACGTTGACGAACAACTGTGGAGTCTGCGGCAAGTACTTCAAGGGCCGAGCGAAGTCCCGCTGGATTACGTGTAAAAGCCACAGCAGTTGCATCAGCAAGGGCTTCCCTCCGACGCGAGACAGCCGACTTGAGAAGTACTGCGGCGATCGGCGCCAGAATGATAACGATGAGGGAGACGATTAGCGCCAATGGATTGGAGTTGTGATCTCGATTATCTCGTCGCCCGCCTCCAAACCACATCATCCTTGTTAGAAAATCGCTCAGGAGTGCGATGGCCCCTGCTGTGGTAGCAGCAACCGCAGAAACCAAAGTGTCACGATTTCCAACATGGGACATTTCGTGTGCAACGACACCCTGAAGCTGGTCTCGATTCATCACACTGAGAATGCCTGTAGTAAATGCAATCACCGCGTGTTCTGGATTTCTTCCGGTGGCAAAAGCATTTGGAGCGCTATCGTCAACAATCGCGACTCTGGGCATCGGCAATCCGCTGGCGATAGTTACTTCGTGGATCAAATTGAATAGATTCGGATTATCGCTCTGTTGAATTTCGTGGGCGCCCGTCATCTTCAAAACTATGGAGTCCGAAGTGTAATAGGAGCCCCATACAGAGATCAGTGCTATTCCTACGGCGATCGGAACAATGGCGGTCGTGCTCTTACCGAAATAGGTAAGTGCGGCGTAGACGATAAGCCAGACGAGTACTCCCATTCCCGCAAGGAGAAGATAAGTTTTACGCTGATTCGCACTTTGAGACGCGCGAAAAGATACTCCCGCCATCTAGACGCCTTAAAACTTTACATTTGGCGCTTGGCGAGATTGAGGATCTTCCACAACATAAAACTCTCGCTCAGTGACCCTGGCCATCCCGGCAAAGAATGATGTGGGGATGGTTTTCACTGCGGAATTTAAGGAACGCACGTTGTCGTTGTAATACTGGCGAGCGAAAGAAACCTTATTTTCAGTGGTCGAGAGTTCCTCTTGTAGAGCAAGGAAATTTGTAGAAGCTTTGAGGTCTGGGTACGCCTCAGCGACGGCGAGCAATCCGCGAAGTGCCTGAGTGAGCATCCCATCAGCGGCAGCAACGTCGGCAACGGTCGTGGCGGTTGTTGCTTTTGCTCGTGCGGCAATGACCTTCTCAAAGGTTTCGCGCTCATGCGAGGCATATCCCTTTACCGTTTCAACCAGATTTGGAATCAGGTCAGAGCGTCGTTTGAGTTGAACCTCTATTTGAGCGAAGGCCTCATTAACGTTGATATTGAGTCTGACCAGCCGGTTGTAAATAGAAATAACAAAGAGGACAAGTAGAGCAAGAACAATAAGGACAATTACAGTGGTTTTCATGCTTTTAACTTACTCCTTTTTATTCCACTTGAGTCTGGTGAAAATTCATCCAAGAGCGGCTAGGCGTAGGACCGCGCTGACCCTGGTACCTCGAACCGTAAAGCGCGGAGCCGTACGGGTGCTCAGCAGGTGATGTGAGTTTGATGAGACAGAGTTGGCCGATCTTCATACCCGGGAAAAGCTTGACTGGCAGGTTTGCCACATTGGAAAGTTCGAGGGTGATGTGCCCTGAGAAACCTGGGTCGATGAAACCCGCTGTTGAATGAGTGAGTAATCCGAGGCGACCTAGGGAAGATTTTCCTTCGAGCCGCCCTGCTATGTCATCCGGAAGGGTGATCACTTCATAAGTGCTAGCCAGAACAAATTCACCGGGGTGCAAAATGAAAAACTCGGTGGGAGCGACTTCTACTTCGCGAGTAAGTTCGCTCTGCTCAACGGATGGATCGATGACCGAGTATTTATGATTTTCGAAGACACGGAAAAACCGATCTAGGCGAACATCCACGCTTGAGGGCTGGATCATCCCTGGGTCGTAGGGTTCCACTCGGACACGGTTATCTTGAATTTGGGCGCGTATATCTCGATCACTTAGCAACATGGTTGGCGACTTTACCTCTCTTGCCTATGCTTTCCCAATAGAACCATACGCGGGCGTAGTGAAATGGCATCACGTCAGCTTCCCAAGCTGACAGCGCGGGTTCGATTCCCGTCGCCCGCTCTCTTCTTCGGAGATTTTGAGACCTTTTGAGGGCCCCAGTTGAGGGCCTGAGTGGTTACTTTTGCCCACCCAGGAGTACATAAACATAGCCGCCCACGGTTGCATCAACTTTTTGGAGAGTATTCGGGCCAGATTGCCCACCGCTAGTGACTGCCTTGGCATCCGTTGCACCCATGCTCGAGAGATTGGAGATAAGGAAAAGCCGAGGGCCGACCTGGACCTCATGGACAAAATCCAGAACCCTGGAGTAGTCACCTGTCACGGAAAATTGGACGGGAATCACTATGAAGTTACTTGAGGTAATTCTTGGATGTGTAGTTATTGGAGTACTTGCTACCGAGGTCCCGCTTCCAGGCGTCACAGGCGCGGGCGCTACTGGCGTATAAGGCTTTGCGTCATTAACCGTGATGGATCGAACCATCACCTTGTGGGTGTTTGCAAGAAAGTTTAACTCAGTGACGAAGGTCGAAATCTCTCCACTGGAAGGTACAGCGATTTTAAGAACGGACAACTCTCCTCTAAGTGAATCGATTCCCACGTAATCGCTCTTTAACTTTCGCAATATGGCTTCATTTGCGATGTTTTGAGCAAGAACGTTGGCACGATTTGCATTGGCGCTAGAGGCATCTGCCAATTGTGGAGCGATCCCCACAAGCCAACCAGCGATAACCACAATGATCAACAAAACAATTAGAGCAACTACCCTCATTCTGCTGCTTTTCATTGTGGTTGCCCCACATTACCTGCAAATCGATTTGTAAAAGCCTCCTGATTAATGTGCATCGTTATATTCACGGTATATGCGCCAGACTCAGTCCGTGTCACAGAACCCGGAGAGGCATCGGAATATCCGGGCAGAGAAGTAAGTGCGATGAGCCAGGTGGGCACTTTTGGAAGTGTTGGACTCAGTGCTGTGAAACTCAGAGTGGCGATGCGTGAACCTTGCAGCGGCGCAGTCGCCTGTGTATATGGAGCAAATGGAGTAGCAGAATCAATATTTATAGTTTCGATAGTGACATTTGAAGGAAGAGTGGCCTGAACAGAAGTCAGATATTCCTGCCAGTTAATTTCAGTAGAAGTCCCAACCTGTTGAGCCGCTTGAATAGTTGCTATCTCATTCTGTGCCTTGGCAACTTCACTGTATTTTCGTTGTTCAGAAATCAAATAGTTAGTGTTCGCCACTTCGATTGCCAGGTTTCGATGCGCTTGGAGAGCTTGTGCTCGGACTAAGGCCGTGCAACCAATCATCAACAAAATGATAAGGAATATGCTAAAACCAAGTCGGCGGCGAACAACTTTACCGCGGCGCTTAATGCGAACTTCTGCGGGTAGGAAATCAACCCGTGATTCTCCCCCAATGAGAAGCTCTGATTTCTTCCTCTTTAAAATCACGATAGATTCCGCATTGCAAGTCCCAAGGCGACTGACAGGGATTGAGTATTTCCAGTCTGGTTCCTCTCTTTGCCCTTTCGCGAAAGGTTGACCATCGATAATGGATCTGCTGCTGAAACCGGAATCTGCGTCATCTCGCGAAGTGCAGTAGCAAATCCAGAGAGCCGTGAACCTCCACCAGTTAGCAATATTTGAGTGACAGGATTCTCGGGATGGGTATTGTTAAAGTAACTCACGGTATTTCGGAGTCCGCTGAGTAATTCCCTTGTGACTCTTTGGAGGATTTCATTAGCGCGAGTGTTGTCGACGGTGACAATATCGGCCAAACACTTAGGGCATGAACATTGGGACGCGGTTGTTTCAGAATCATCATCCGAAGAAAATTCAGCACCAACACGCAAAGTCCGTTTAAGTTCCTCGGTTGCATTGGTATTCATTTCAAGCCCAGATTTTAGAGCTTCTGTCAGATCATCTCCGCCGGCGGGAATCATTCGAACGAATTGCGGAACACCCTCTCGGGCAATAATCATGCTGGTCGTACTACCCCCGACATCGATAATTGCTACCGTTCCATCCGCACTTGACCTACCCATAAGAAGCCGATTGAGGGCAAACGGTATGAGATCGACGTCAACTGGGGTGAGGCCTGCCCGCTCTGCAACTCGGATCGTGCCAAGAATTCCTTCTTTTTCAGCGGCAATTAACAATCCATTGACCGTAGCTCCGTGTTCGTTCATCCCTTCTGAAACTGGATAGAAATCGAGAATTGAATCTTCAAGAGTCATTTGAAGAGAGCTCTGGACTTGGAAAGGCAAGGATTCACGAATTTCTTTAAGCGACATTTTTGGAACGGTGAGATCGCGAACGAGAACGTTCTGATTACCCGTGCCAAGAACTACATCCTTGGTTTTAAAACCCCCTTCTGACCAGAGTTGCTTGAGGGCAGCTCCAACGGCAACTGCGTCCAGTATTTCCCCACGACTTACTGCCCCTGGTGGAAGAACCACTTCGTGAAACCGGAGCAAATTAGGTTTGTGCTTCTTCGCAGCGCTTAACTCGACCCCGCGCACCGCGGTGCTTCCGATGTCCAGACCGACGACGTTCATAGCCACTCTTTACTCCGCTTCTACTCAAATACCGGATGACAGTGAAAAGATTGAAAGGTAACTCTGGACAATCTGCACACCGAAGAAGACCCCGAGCCAAGCGCCCGCCACCATCCATGGGCCAAACGGAATACCACTCTTTAGATTAATTTTCTTAAAGGCAATGAGCATGAGCGCGAAAGTTCCGCCTAATACAAAAGCCGCGAAAGCACCAGTAACTAGTACATCCCATCCGAGGTATCCAAGAAAGAGGCCGAGAACTCCGGCAAATTTCACATCGCCAAACCCCATCCCCTCTGGGTACATCAACGCCATAGCCAAATAGAGCAACCACATAACCGCTGCTCCGATAATCGCTCGTATCAACGCCTTTTGATCACCTCTGGCAAACCCATCAAAGGCGAGGAGAACGGCTCCAACGACGTAACTTGGAAGAACTATTGCGTTGGGCAATGTGTGAGTTGAGAGATCAATCAGGGCAAGTGCCACTGTGATTGCGGCCAAATAGAGAAAAGCAATCAAAATGAATAGAAGATGCGAATTCGAAGATTCAAACTTCCACGCAACCAGCACAAAGAAAATTGCGGTGCCCAATTCGACCATGGGGTATCGCGGCGAAATTGCAGAGCCACAAGTTCGACACTTGCCACGCAACAGCAGCCATGAGATGACCGGAATGTTGTCGAGTGCCCTGATACGGGAATTGCAGTCAGGACAGGCACTTGGTGGCGAAACCACGGACTGCCGAAGAGGCACTCGGTGGATCACCACGTTCAAAAAAGAACCCACCGCTAAACCGAGAATGCCTGCGATCATCACCATTTATCGCATCGCCAAGTCTCGAATTGAAGTACGGCCGCCAAGAACTCCAGTACCGGGTGGGGCTAAGAACTGTCCCGTACTGAGATTAACGGTGGGTAGACCAATTGGAAGATACTCCAGAACAAAATTAGAACTAGTTGCCACTGACGACGCGTATATTTGGCCACGCCATACGCCTCCGGAATTACTCACTTCGCATGGCGAATAGACCATTGCGCCAACATGTGTATTGATCGTCACGTTCTGTCCGATAGTCGGAGAAGCATTATTGAGACAGGTGGGAAGTTGGTCCAGAACTGCATCGGGGATGATGACCCAGAACCGCTTATCTGTTCCGTCAGCACTTTGAATATTGTTCGTGGCCATCGTAAAACTATTTGTAATGATGACAAGATCGCTATGGAGTGAGAGAGGGATCCCACGTAGATCGGTGTCGTTCCCGCAAGCTCTTGTATCGACAATCATGGGATTTGTAGATGCTTGAGCGGTGTTCAAAGCGGTCACCAAGTCTGCCGAACTACATGTCGACATGGTAAGCACTGTAAATGGAGCGCCAGTGGAGGTTTTCCAATCACCCGGGTTGTAGGCAAAATCAATCCATGGTGGTGCAGCAAGGATCACCGGCGTAACAATTCCAGCCTGATTTGTCGTAGTAGTCCCTTGAACGATTCCGGCTGGGGCGGTCACGCTCCCGGAGGTCACAATGGACCCACCCACCGAGGAATTATTGGAAAAATTCGAAGCTAGGGCGTTCGGTCCAGCGACAATATTTCCGCCCACTTTTCCGCCGATGTTCACACCTCCGGAGGAAAAGACATTTCCATCAATGATTGAGGAACTTGAAAGAGTTAGCGCGTATTGACCTACTCCAGTGCTCGTATTATCTGTAATCACATTTCCAGTGACTTCGCCCGAAGAAATACTTATCGCACCCGAAGCCCAAAGATCCCCGTTAATTGTGCATCCACTCGTTACCGATAAAGCACCACCACCAAGAATCACATCACCTTGTATCTGTGTTCCAGATGTGCAAGTGGCGCTTCCCGAGTAATACTGCAAACTTGGTCGGGCCGTTGATGCTTGAGTGATGGTCAAATTATTGATCGTTGGATCGAGTTGGGCATATGCATAGAGTGACGGACCCGATGGGGTGATTACGTACGAAGGAGGCGTGGGTGTGTATGGGTAGATTGCCTCGACCATCCGTGCATCATTGGAAGAGTTCCCAGCAACTCCATAGTGACTCGCCCAACCGGTGGATACTAATTTAAGTCGCGCCGCATTGGCCGTCGTGGGACATCCACTCACCCATGAAGTATCGACATCGCCGGGTGAGGAAGCCAATGTGGAGTATGAGATGCCGACAGAGAAAACCGGCGCGGTAGAACTTGTATAAACGGGTTGGCAGACACTCGTCGCTAAATTTGCAGCTGCAAAATCAATCCCCGCTTCGGCAGCAGCTTCGGCCTGCACTCCTGCGCGTGTCGAAGTTGTATATCCGATCGCATGTATCGACATCGTGACGCTGGTGACGCCAATAACACTTGCCACCCCCATGACGCCAAGAACACCAATAAGCGCGCTGCCTCTCTCCCGATTCCTGCGCAGAGCAATTCTGGGCACAATAATTCGAGCGAGAAGTTCTAGAAGCATGGAGCACTCACCGTCGACGATTGGGTGGTGTACGTCATCGTATTGATGAGTACGTACGGATGCGAGCCCGCTTTGACGTCAAATTTCAATTCAACACGCCCGCCGCTTGGTGCATTAAATACTTTGCCGGTCACTGGATCTGATGGCGTAATTCCAGTGCCCAGGACAGTCCAATACCCATGCGGGCCACCCGCTGGGAGAGTAATTATCGAAGCAGGAGTGGTTTTATGTGTGTATACGGCCCCGCCATTGGCAGGTGAGTAGTACCACGCTTGGCACGAAGCAGCAGTCGAGTCAGGATCTAATCCAATCGTTCGGGCAAGTAGCAATTGAGTGCCCGTCACTGCATCGCTAATCACTGTTAGTGCAGAAGCATTCTTTACCCCGGCTTGGACAGAGCGGACAACTTGTTGCGCGGTATTTGATGCGTCTGTAACAGTCTGAGTCATTTCCTGGGTTCGCAGACCGTTGATGAGTAATCCGCCTGCGATCATAACTACGATGATTGAGAGGGTGCTCGTGATCAATAATTCCACAAGCGTAAAGCCCTCGTCACGAGGACTCTCCGCAACTTCATGACGTTCGTTCATTGCACTCAGGCCGTTCCCACGTATATGAGAGTGACGGCAGATGCAATGGGTGTTGCGACACCGACTCGTGAGACCTGAACACTCGCGCGCACAACACCTGGATACATTATTGGACAGGTGGTGGGAGTCCATTCCGGTTGCAGAGTCACGCCGCGTGGGTCGATCACTGGCGGGAGTGTCACTTGCAAATATGCAATGACATCTGCGCAACTTGGAATTGATGAGGACGCCGAGCGGACCGCACGCGCTCCCTCAATCTGTTCATTGACGATCTGTGTGGCCGTGGCGATTGTGGTATTGGCACTCGTGTCTTTCCACGAATTGAGTAGGATCGGAACAAAAGAGACCGACATCATGCCAAGCAGGAACATTGAAACAACGACTTCAATTACGCCAAATCCAGCTTCATCTCTGCGGATGCGAGTCTTCATTTCATCACCTGCCTTAAATTCTTACTGCTGTGGGGGAAGATCGTTATGGGGTGCCCCTCGTGTGGCACCCCATAACGACTTGAAGTGAGATCTGATTTATGGGAATGCAGGTGCCGTGCATGTAAGCGGGAGAGTGTTAACCGCGTCGACTTTGACGACACCCCCAGTATCTGTCACAAAGAATTCGGAGCCAGTTACGCTCTCAGCTGCGATACAGAAGGAGCTACCCGTTACCAGATATGTGATCGTGCCTGTGCTAGCGCTCTTTGTATAACCATCTTGGGCCGTGAGGGGAATTAAGGCGATGTTGACGTTTGATGCGGGAAGGGTGCCACTTGTCGTCTGAACGGATATAACCGCCGTCTTGGCGTTGGTCAGATCTGACTGCACCGCGCTGTCCTTGGCATTGTTCTGAACGTTCATATACACAGGAATCGCGATAGCGGCGAGAATGCCGATAATCACGATAACGACTAGGAGCTCGATCAGGGTGAAACCCTTTTCCTTCTCCTGCAGGGAAGTACGGCGACTTTGTAGCCCGCCGGCAATGTGAGAAATCATGAGAAACATCCTTTTCCATCGAGTACTGCACGGATATATAACTGTCTGGCCTAGTTGGAAAATGTGCTGCGGGAAGATTCCAACTAGGCCAGACGGGAACTTTACAACCGACATTTACATTCTGTAAAGGGGTTTTGTAAAGAACTTCTGGTATACGGGGAAAGTCAGGTAAATGAAGGGCTACTGCTGAGTAACTTATTTAATGAGTTTTGAAATATTGAAAATCGGCAGGTACAGCGCCACAACCATTCCCCCGATAACGACACCGAGAAATGCGACCATCAGCGGTTCGATCATCGCAGTGAGTTGCTCTGTCGCCGCTTCAACTTCTTGATCATAAAAATCCGCTATTTTATCGAGCATCACTTCGAGTGAACCCGCATCCTCGCCGACAGCAATCATCTGCGTCACCATCGGCGGGAAAACTGGTTGGTGCGCGAGTGGCACAGAGAGGGAATGACCTTGCCTGACGGACTCAGCAACTTTCTTTAGAGCTTCCTCTACTACCCAGTTGCCCGACGTCTCACCCACGATCTGCAGGGCTTTGAGTATCGGAACCCCTGCGCCAATCATGTCTGAAAAATTTCTACTAAAACGCGCAACCGCAATTTTGCGCATCAATAATCCAAAGACCGGCAGCTTAAGTTTTATCGGGTCAATTACTTTGCGGACCCGAACTGTGTTTTTATTCTTACGCCACCAGATAGAAAAAACAATGGAGAAGACGACCATGAGCGGCCCCGCCCAGACCATCGCATGGGAGGCGTACACGAGCATCATGGTCGGAAGGGGAAGTGTCCCACCGAGACCCGTGAACATCTTTTGAAAAACCGGAACGATAAAGATCAACATGGCGACGACAGATACGAGTGACATGATGAGAACTATCACTGGATACGTCAGTGCCGATTTAATTTTCCCACGGAGTCTGACTTCTTTCTCGAAATTCACGGCTATCGAGTCGAGTGCGCCTTCGAGAAATCCACCAGCTTCGCCCGCGCGAATCATGCTAATCATGAGAGGAGGAAATACTTCTGAGTACTTGGCGAAGGCATCGGAAGTGGAGACACCCGCTTCAACCTGATCGCGAATTTGTGCCAGTATTTTTGCGAGAGGCTTACTCTCAGTTTGGGCGGCAAGAATATTCAACGCGCGAAGAAGTGAGAGTCCTGCGCCGATCATCGTGGCCATTTGACGACTCATCACAGCCAACTCTTTTAATTTGATCCGCTTGGTAAAGCCAGGGATCGATATTTCCTTTTTGAGTCCAGTAGGGGCGGCCGGCTTTGCATTTCTTCGCGGAGCACCTGCTCCTGGGTCTTGCGAACCTTGAGAAATCTGAGTCGTGGCCATCACCGCACTCCGGAGAAAGAGTCACCAAAATCAATGGGTTCAAGCGTCGATCGGCCGTACTTCGTACTGGCGCCATTGAGTAGACTCTTTATTCCCTCAACGTCATTCGCCTTTTCCAGCGCGGCATCTACGGTAATCGCCCCTACGTTCGCTAGTTCAGCTAAATGCTGGTCCATCGTATGCATCCCCTGCGAGCGCCCAGACTGCATCATCGAAATAATCTGGTAGGTCTTTCCCTCACGGATGAGGTTGGCGATGGCTGGTGTCATTACGAGAACCTCTGTAGCAACCACCCTGCCATGGCCATCGGCGCGCTTTACCAGCGTTTGACAGATAACCCCTTGCAAAGTGGCGGCGAGTTGAGTCCTGACTTGACCTTGCTGATGTGGAGGAAATACATCGATGATGCGATCAATCGTCTGCGGAGCATCTTGGGTGTGTAGCGTCGCGAATACTAAGTGCCCGGTCTCAGCAGCAGTTAGTGCGACAGAGATAGTCTCCAAGTCTCTCAACTCACCTATAAGAATTACGTCGGGGTCTTGACGAAGAACATGTTTGAGCGCCGCAGCAAAACTATGAGTGTCTGTTCCTACTTCGCGTTGATTGACAATCGAACTCTTATGACTGTGGAGAAATTCAATGGGGTCTTCAACCGTCACAATGTGATCGGCGCGGGTGCTATTAACGAGATCAATAAGGGACGCGAGTGTTGTCGATTTTCCAGACCCGGTCGGACCCGTAACGAGAACGAGTCCGCGCGGAAGTTGAGCGAGGCTCCCAACAGATTCCGGCACTCCAAGTTCTTTTAGTTCTTTCAATTCGGTCGGAATGATTCGAAAGGCTCCGCCGATCGATCCGCGTTGTTGATAAATATTTACGCGGAATCGCGCCTTACTTGGAATTGTGTAAGCGAAATCAAGTTCAAGATCATTTTCAAATGTGCTCCGTTGAGATTCCGAAAGAAGACTCATCACTGCGGTTCTAATCTTCTCCGCTGACCATGGAAGAGCGTTGCTAGTAGATGTCAATCCGCCATTAATTCGGTACATGGGTGGCGCACCGACAGTCAAGTGCAAATCTGAGGCGCGTTGATTAACAACCTCTTGCAATGCTGCGGTTAAATCAGAATCTGCACTTTGCCCAACTGAATTCATTACGCGACCACACGTAAGATTTCTTCCACCGATGTAAGACCCATCTGTACTTTGGCCCAACCATCTTCGCGAAGTGTGATCATCCCCTGTTCGCGAGCGACTCGACCGATCTCTGCACTCGATGCGCGCGCAACAGCAAGTCGCTCGATCTCCTCAGTCACAGTCATGACCTCGTGCACTGCAATTCGACCGCGGTACCCGGTGTTGGAGCATGAAGGACAACCCACTGGTTGGTAGATCGTTGGCGGCATCTGATCTGGATCGAAAGCAAAACGCAGGCTAGTCAGATAGGCGGGGTCATGCTCCACTGGTTTCTTGCAGTGAGCGCATAACCGTCGCGTAAGTCGTTGCGCCATAACCGAATCCAGAGCCGATCCAACTAGGAAGGGTTCGATATCCATTTCAGTCAGGCGGGTTATCGCACTTGGAGCGTCATTGGTGTGAAGGGTGGAGAGAACGAGGTGGCCAGTAAGAGATGCCTCCACGGCAATTTGAGCTGTTTCGTGATCGCGGATTTCACCGATTAGAACCACATCGGGGTCGCTTCGAAGGATCGAACGGAGTGCGCTGGCAAAGGTGAGTCCAGCCTTTGGATTGACTTGGACCTGGTTGATCCCCTTCATCCGATACTCGACTGGGTCTTCAACGGTGATGACATTGATCTCCGGGCGGGAGACCGCGCCAAGGGTTGTGTAGAGAGTCGTAGATTTACCCGACCCGGTTGGACCGGTAATCAGAATCATTCCGTATGGCTTTGTGTAGGACTTCTCGTACGCGCTAAAATTTCGATCGAGCAGGGCTAGGTCTCGCACATCCAAACTTGAGTTCGGATTGTCGAGGATGCGCATGACGATCTTCTCGCCCCATACCGTCGGCAGGGTCGCAACGCGGAGATCAATTTTTCGCCCGCCATGGCGGACAGACATCCGTCCATCCTGAGGTTTGCGCCGCTCGGCAATATCGATTTCACTCATAATCTTGAGCCGAGAAATCACGCCGCTTTGAATGCTCTTGGGGGCCGTCTGCATCTCATGGAGAACGCCGTCAATGCGGTATCGAACGCGAACATCATATTCATCGGGCTCGATATGGATATCAGAGGCGTGGTCTTGAATAGCTTGGCTGACCAGCAGGTTTACAAAACGGACAATTGGGGCATCATCTTCGAGGGAATCTGAGACTCCAAAGTCATTGCTCTCTAGAGGGACATTCTTCTCCAGGAGAGCGCTCGTCAAATCGCTCAATTCATCATCTGCTCGGAGAAAGCGATCGATAGCGGCAAGGAGATCAATCCGCTCCACGCCAACCGGGGAGACCTGCATCTTTGATGAGGCACGAACATCATCGAGGGCGATGACATTGCCAGGATCGGCCATAGCCAGAACGAGGCGACCGTTATTGATTCCAATGGGTAGAACTTCGTGGCGGCGACAGATAGCTGCGGTGACAAATGAGATTGCCGTCCGATCAATGGGGTAATCGAGTAATTCGACATATGGGATTCCGGCAAGGGTCGCACGAGCTCGCGCAGAATCAAGGTCACTTGCTAAATCAACGGTGCGAACAGGCAGAAACGGGACTTCTGACTGGTCATCGCCGTCAGAAGTGGGTCGCGAACTCAAGGAGGAAGTGGTCACGCTTGGAGCATAACCACGAACTAGGCAATCAGTAAAGAGTAACTTTACAGAAAGTTATGTGAATTTGTAAGAAACACTCCGGTCCCTCGGCTACTTGCATAAGTTACTCACCAGTAGCATCCTTATCTCCTACCTCGGTGGCCTTCGAACGGGGCAGTCGGGGTTAATAGGGGTCATTGCAAAGGAGATTGCAACTATGGGTCATTACCTCGCCAACCTACGAGATATTGAATTCTGCCTCTTCGACCTCTTGGAGAGGGAGAAAATTCTTGGCACCTCAATTTTCAAGGATCTTGATCGCGAAACTGTAATGGGCATGCTCGAAGAGGTGAAACGTCTTGCAGAGAATGATCTCGCCGCTTCTTTCGTTGAAGGAGATCGCGCTGGTGTTGATTTCAATCCAGCAACTGGTGATGTGAAATTACCCGAATCATTTAAGAAGTCATACCGCGCATACATGGATGGCGAGTGGTGGCGTATAGATGCACCAGTCGAACTCGGCGGCACTGCAATTCCTTCTTCCTTGCGTTGGGCGATTGCCGAAATGGTTCTTGGTTCGAACCCTGCAATACATATTTATGCCTCCGGGATGTCATTTGCAAATGTCGCGTACTACCTCGGCACTGCTGAGCAGAAAAAGATTGCAAAATTGATGGTTGATCGCGACTGGGGTGCGAGCATGATGCTCACCGAACCCGATGCAGGTAGCGACGTTGGAGTTGGACGGAGCAAAGCTGCGCAACAGAGCGATGGAACGTGGCACATCACAGGAACAAAACGGTTCATCACATCAGGTGATAGCGACCTTAACGAAAATATTGTTCACTTTGTGCTTGCACGTCGTGAAGGTGGCGGACCTGGAACGAAGGGACTTAGCCTTTTCCTCGTTCCGAAATTCATGTTTGATCTCGAAACAGGTGCACTTGGCAAACGCAATGGAGTTTATGCGACCAAAGTCGAGCACAAAATGGGACTTAATGTCTCTTCAACCTGCGAAATGAATCTTGGCGAGAATGAACCCGCTGTTGGCTATCTCCTTGGTGAAGTACACGATGGCATCGCTCAAATGTTCAAGATTATTGAATTCGCGCGAATGATGGTTGGTACAAAGGCAATTGCCACACTCTCTGCCGGTTATCAGCAGGCACTCGCCTACGCGAAGACTCGCGTGCAAGGCGGAGACATGAAGGCCATAAACGACAAAGCAAGCCCGCGTGTTTCAATTATTCATCACCCAGATATCCGTCGTTCCTTGATGGTTCAAAAGTCCTATTCAGAAGGCATGCGAGCACTTGTCCTTTACACAGCATCCATTCAAGATGAAGTGAGAATCGCCCGCGCCGAAGGTAGCGGCGTGAGTCAGGAGAAACTCGATGATCTTGAGGCGTTAAATGACTTGTTATTGCCTATTGTTAAGGGCTACGGAAGCGAAAAATCCTGGACTTTGCTCGGCACTGAGTCGCTCCAAACATTTGGAGGATCAGGATTCACACAAGATTGGCCACTTGAGCAGTACGTGCGCGATGCAAAAATCGACACACTTTATGAGGGAACCACAGCAATTCAAGGGTTGGATTTCTTCTTTAGAAAGATTGTCAAAGACAGTGGGCGAGCAGTCAATCTTCTAGCAAAAGAAATGGCCACTTTTGCTCGCGCGGGTGGAGTGCACTCCGCTGAGAAAGAAGTGCTACAGAAAGCACTCGATGACGTCAATGCAATTATTGGGACACTTGTCGGACGCGCCATCGCTTCACTTCAAAATGAAGAAGAGATATACAAAGTTGGCCTTAATACATCTCGAGCACTCATGGCTGTGGGTGACGTGATTACTGCGTGGTTGCTTCTGCGCCAGGCAGATATTGCCGCTGAGAAATTGCCATCATCAACCAAGGATCGCGATTTCTATACAGGAAAGATCGCCGCTGCCAAGTTTTTCGTTAACAACTATTTGCCACACGTTTCAGCTGACCGCATCATTGTCGAGGCGACCGAGAACTCAATTATGGAGATTCCGGAGAGCGCTTTCTAAAGTACTCTTGGCGGATGCTTAGAGCCCTCCGCGCTGAGGCATTTCTTGTACTCGGCGCACTCGCTTTCGCCTTCAACGGCATCGTCTCTAAATTGGTGCTCGCGGATGGACTTTCCGCTTGGCGGCTAACTCAGATTCGATGTAGTGGAGCCTTTCTCATCCTGCTTATCTATGTAGCAATTCGTAATTGGAAATCGCTACTTACGACGAAGGTTGAGCTCCCCTGGCTAGCCGCTTACGGAATCATCGGATTTGCTCTCGTTCAAGTTGGCTATTTCATAGCCATCGGACGGATGCCAATAAGTGTCGCCCTCATTATTGAATTCACAGCGCCCATTTGGATCGTGATTTATATCCGATTCATCAAAAAGCGATTTGTGCCACCAATGATGTGGCTCTCCCTTGCCCTGGGTTTTTCGGGGCTTCTACTCGTCGGTCAGGTATGGAAGGGCCTCACCCTAGATGGCATTGGAGTCATCGCCGCCTTTCTCGACGCCTTCGCCCTTGCCGCATACTTTCTTCTCGGAGAGAAACTCGTAGCATCTCGTTCGACTGACACCTTGACCGTGTGGGGACTCGGATTCGCTTCTCTCGTCTGGACGATTGCAACTCCAGTCTGGAGTTTTCCTTTCACAGTATTTTCCGAGGACGTCAACCTACTTGGCATCTTTAAGGAGAACACTCTGCCCGGATGGGTTCTCATTACCTGGATTGTCGTGATGGGCACAATCGTGCCGTACTTGTTGATCCTCACTGGACTCAAACAACTCTCCGCTTCAACCAGCAGCGTCATCGGAATGTTGGAGCCAGTAATCGCAGGAGTGATTGCTTGGTGGTGGCTTGATGAGACTTTTACTGCAGTTCAACTCATCGGTGGAGCAGTTGTCATCGCGGGAATCATTCTGGCGGATCGAGCACGACGAGAAGCGCGCTAGTTTTCGCCCCGCTGCTGCGTGTAATCGCTAGGAGCCGAACCTTGCGGCATATCCACAAAACGCGCGAAATGGAGTTGTGCCGATACGGTAATAGTTCGAGTCGGTCCGTTACGGTGTTTAGCGATAATGAGGTCGGCTTCACCAGATCGATTCTGACTGTCATACATATCATCGCGGTGGAGAAGAATAACCACATCTGCATCCTGCTCAATCGAGCCCGATTCACGAAGGTCTGAGAGCATCGGCTTCTTATCCGAGCGCTGTTCAGGTGAACGGTTGAGCTGGGAGATCGCAATCACTGGAACATCCAATTCTTTGGCCAGCAGCTTTAATTGCCGGGAAAATTCGGATACTTCTTGCTGGCGGCTCTCCACTCGCTTTCCACTTGTCATCAACTGCAGATAATCAATAACAATCAACTTCAAATCATGGCGCTGTTTAAGTCGACGTGCCTTAGCACGGATCTCCATAAGAGAAAGGTTGGGTGAATCATCAATGAAGAGCGGAGCCGCTGAAATTTCACCCATACGTCGCGCAAGCCGTGACCACTCTTCATCGCTCAAATTACCGGCGCGAATATTGTTGAGTCCGACACGTGCTTCGGCCGACAACATACGCATGGTTATTTCAGAACGGCTCATTTCAAGTGAGAAGATGACTGCAGCATTACCACCGTGAATAGATGCATAACGTGCAATATCAAGACCGAGAGTCGACTTGCCTACCGCAGGACGTGCGGCAAGCACGATCATGTTTCCGGGATGAAGACCATTGGTCAATGTGTCTAGGTCTTTAAAACCAGTCTTCACGCCTTCTGCGCCAACACCTTTAGAAATAGCTTCAATCTCATCAAGTGCTTGTGGAAGCAGAGTACTGAGTTGCACATAATCTTCATTTGAGCGGCGCTCGGTTACGGAATAGACCTCTGCTTGGGCTTGGTCGACAGAATCATCAACATCGCCTTCGTCCCGATAGCCGAGTTGAACTATCTTCGTGCCAGCTTCGACGAGGCGACGCATAATCGCTTTCTCGCGAACTATCTTCGCGTAGTACCCGGCATTGGCCGCCGTCGGAACTGACGAAATAAGAGTGTGTAAATATGGCGCACCGCCCGCACGTGCAATTTCACCACGCTTTGTGAGTTCGGCGGAGACCGTCACAGCATCAGCGGGTTCGCCGCGACCGTACAGATCTAAAATCGCGTCGTAAATACTTTCGTGGGCGGGTCTGTAAAAATCACGTTCGCGCAAAATCTCAATAACATCTGCAATCGCATCTTTACTCAGCAGCATTCCTCCGAGCACGCCCTGCTCAGCAATAAGATCCTGCGGGGGTGTGCGTTCGAACTCTTGCTCTCGATTGGAACGTTGGGGAAGTTCTGTAATGCTCACATCCACCACCATTCCATTCACCACTGACAAGCAGTGCACGCCGAACGGTAGAGATCTGGCAATCAAGAAGCGAGAATCCCTCTTTGGCCCTGTAGAGAACCTGTAGAGAACCTATGAAGAAAAGGTGAATAACCCCGATTTCTCTGTGCGCTTACCTGTTGATGGAGTGTGGATAAAAGGGAAAATTCTGCATTTCCGATCTAAAAGCCCAGGTCAGAGCCTCAACCTCTATACAGAGGGTGTGGAGAAAAGTTTTTTGGGCAATCTCATATATTGGTATGCAGGTCAGGATCGGATTCGCGAGTGGGTCGGATCGAAGAGCGGTTCTGCCGCCACTACACCCTCGCGCCATTGGCCGAAGAACTCCACATTCACGACTCTGCCCACGTTCGAGTACTCGAGAGGCAGATACGCATAAGCAATTGCTGCGTTTATTGTGTACCCCTGACCACCGCTTTTCACTCGGCCGATGATTTCATCGCCACATTGAATTGGCTCGTTGCCAAGTGGAACTTGCCGAATGTCATCAAAGAGGATCGGTACAAGTTTTCGTGTTATACGACCTTGCGTTGCCAGTAACGCTTCCTTTCCATGGAATGACTCCTTACCCAGTGCAACGGCGAAATCAAGTCCCGCTTCCCATGGACTTGTCTCTGTAGATATCTCCACACCCCACGCGCGGTATCCCTTTTCAAGTCTGAGAGACTCAATTGCTCGGTAACCACACACTTTCATATTAAATTTTTTACCCGTCTCAATAAGTTGAAGCCAGAGCGCTTCGCCATTCTCCGTAGGCAAATAAAGCTCCCATCCAAGTTCGCCAACGTACGTGATCCGAGTTGCGCGAACTTTCATTTCACCCAAAACAATCTCGCGCGAATGCATAAAGGGAAAATTCTTATGGCCCATGTCGTAGTCGGTCAGAGCCTGGAGAATTTCTCGTGCTTTCGGTCCCCAAATTCCAAAACATGCCAATGAACTCGTAACATCTGAAATGGTGACGCTAAAATTCTTCTCTCTCGCCAATTTTTCCAACCAGCCTCTGTCGTGCACCCCGAAGGCAGTGCCGGTGACGATCATGTACTTATCCTCAGATAGTCGAGTTACGGTAAAGTCAGATTCGATTCCTCCGCGGGAATTGAGAGCTTGCGTATATACAGTTCTATCAATTCCCCTTACTACATCATTGGCGCATACGTAATTGAGGAATTCGGCACCGTCTCTCCCACCCACCAATATCTTCGCAAAACTAGATTCATCAAAGAGCCCAGCGCTCTCGCGTGTGGCAAGGTGTTCAATGCGCACGGCACTTGACCAATGCTTGCCGGCCCAGCCATAAGGTTGAAGAGAGTCGTCGCTTACATTAGTACTGTAGAAATTCACTCGTTCCCAGCTGGCTTTCTCACCGAAAACTGCACCGGCTTCTTTATGCCATTCATATATGGGAGATTTCCTTGATGGGCGTGCACTTTGGCGCTCTTCACCAGGGTAATGAATATCGTAATATTCCTCGTAGTTCTCAGTCACTCTCTCAAGTGTGAATTTCGGAGAGGTATACGAACCACCGAATCGACGGATATCCATGTGCCACAGATCCATTGTGGGCTCGCCAGCGACAATCCATTCGGCTACGACTTTGCCGATTCCTCCCGCTCCGGCGATTCCGTGTGCGCAAAAACCGGCAGCAACATAGAAACCTCCAACCGAAGTCTCGCCTAAACAGAATTCATTATCGGGGGTGAACCCTTCTGGCCCATTGATGAAATTCTTGACTCCTACTTCACCCATCTTTGGGACGCGGATCTGCGAATTTATGGCTATCTCTTCAAAGCGATCCCACTCCTCAGGAAGAAGTCGCCCGTTGAAATCACTTGGAATACTGTCGAACTGTTCGTAATCAGCGGTCCACGCTTTTGAATTCCGTTCATATCCCCCCATCAAAAGTCCACTCACTTCCTGTCGGAAGTAAATGAGTAAGTCAGGATCGCGCAAGGAGGGGAGAAATGGCTCCCCTTGTGGCATAAAGTTTTCTGTAATGAGGTACTGGTGACTCATCGGAACAATTGGGATCCGCACATCAACCAATCGCCCGATTTCAGGGGCAAACATGCCTCCGCAATTAACAACGATCTCGCACTCAATAGTGCCCTTCTCAGTTTCGACGTGTGTCACGCGCCCGTTCGCAGTCTTAATTCCCACTACCCGTGTGTGGGTAAAAATCTGGACTCCGTTTGCGCGAGCACCGGATGCAAGGGCTTGCGCCAGTTGGGAGGGGTCAACTTGGCCATCTGATGCCATGTAACAAGCACCGACAACGCCTTCCAAATCCATTAAAGGAAATAGATCCTGTGCCTGCCTTGGAGAGATTTCTTTGAGATCAAGGCCAAAAGTCCGCGCCCAACCGATCTGCCTTCGAATTTCTTCCATCCGTTCAGGAGTCGAGGCTAATTTAATACTGCCGCACTCCTTCCATCCGGGCGGCGTATCCGTCCCCTCAAGTTTTCGATACAAGTCCACGGAATGCATATTCATTTTCGTAAGCGTTGGATCGGCTCGTAACTGACCTACCAACCCAGCAGAGTGAAAAGTCGATCCGCTGGTAAGGTCGTTGCGATCAAGCAAAATCACATCTTTTTCGCCCAATTCGGCAAGGTGATAGGCAACCGAAGTGCCTCCCACTCCTCCGCCAATAATGACAATTTTTGCTCTTTGCGGAAATACAGACGTAGCCATGTCTGAAATGTATCCTGAAGGCGTGAGCGACTCCACTACACCATTCGAGGAATCTCTCGAAAAAAAGTACGGATCGTTACTCGATCAAGTTCCCTTTCTGGCCAATCGTGATTTGCTCAGTGAATTGTCCGGCGGTCTTACCAATCGGAATCTCCTCGTCCAAGACGGCGAGAAGAAATACGTTGCGCGCATATCGAGCAACAGTTCGGACCTTCTCTCGATTGACCGTGAATCCGAGTACCAAAATTCAAAAATCGCAGCCAAAGTTGGAATCGCAGCGCCAGTGCTCAACTACTTGCCTGGACAGGGCTTGCTTGTAATCGGCTACCTGAATGGACGCACATATTCAGCAACTGATGTAGCTTCAAATTTGCCGCGAATAGCGCAGAGCTGTCGGGTACTCCATTCTGCCCCAGCTTTTGTTCGAGATTTCAATATGTTTGAGATTCAGAAGACTTATTTAGGAATTGTCCAGGAGCGTGGATTTCGACTTCCCTTTGATTATCTGGATTTTGCTGACCGCGTTCTACAGATTCAGAAGGCGATGAAGATTCTGGATGAAGGCACAGTTCCATGCAATAACGATCTGCTTCCAGGGAACTTTATTGATGATGGAGAGAAAATTTGGCTTATTGACTATGAGTATTCCGGAAATAATGACGCCTGTTTCGAACTTGGAAATATTTGGGCCGAAGCATTCCTTGATATTGACCAGTTGGAGGAGCTAGTCACCGCCTACTATGGGGAAAGTAGGCCGGAAAAATTTGCGCGCGCTTGGCTGTGGGCACTTATGGCGAAATACGGTTGGACCCTTTGGGCATCAATTCAAAGTTCGATTTCCGAATTGGATTTTGATTTCTGGTCTTGGGGAATGGAGAAATACCAACTCGCTCAATCAGAGTTCTCCGGCGAAATGTTCATTAAGATGCTCAAGCAAGTCAGTGAAAAATAAAACGGGCCCACTGTAATCAGCGGACCCGTTCTAATTGTAGGTACTGCTTAAGCGGCTGCTACCACCGTGATGGAAACATTCGCGACGATCTGGTGGGCGAGTGAAACCTTTGCAGAGTGGGTACCGATCTTCTTGATGTGACCAGCCAGCTTGACGTTATGTCGATCGATATCCAATCCTGTTGCCGCCTTAATGGCGCCAGCAACGTCTTTGTCGGTAACAGAGCCGAAGAGACGACCAGAAGTTCCAACTTTCACAGAAACTATGACGGTTGCGGCTTCCAGGGAAGCTTTGATCTCTTTGGCATGATCGATATCGCGCACTTCACGTGATGCACGTGCGCGGCGAATTCCTTCGATCTGCTTCTCTCCTCCCAATGACCACGCGATTGCGTTGCCATGTGGGAGAAGGAAATTGCGAGCAAAACCATCTTTTACGGTGACGACGTCACCGGCTAGACCTAGACCTGATACTTCACGTGTAAGGATAAGTTTCATTTTCTAATCCCCTTATCGCGCTGTTGAGGTGTAGGGCAAGAGTGCAACTTCACGACTGTTCTTGACAGCCGTTGCAATCGAGCGTTGGTGTTGTGTGCAAGCACCGGTTACACGGCGAGCGCGGATCTTGCCGCGATCGGAGATGTACTTACGTAGGGTGGCAATATCTTTGTAATCGATATAGCTGACCTTGTCGCGGCAGAAACTGCATGGCTTCTTTTTAAACTTCTTATTGAGCGCAGCAGCCTTCGCTGATTTGTTCTTAGGCTCCTTGAGCGCTCTGTTATTACGTGCTCCCATTGTGGTGCTCCTTTACGGGTGCCCTGCTCATGCAGGAATGGATGGATAGTGGATTTAAAAGGGTGGTGCGTCGTTGGTAGTGGTTGCCCACCCACCGCCGGTTGGTGAGGTCGAAGCAGCCCATGGATCATCATTGAAAGTATCTGTTGATGGTGCAGAGAATCCGCCAGCGGTACCGCCTTGGCGAGTCGTCTTTGTGACTTTCGCTGTTGCATTACGTAGTGAAGGACCCACTTCATCAACTTCTACTTCAAATACTGTGCGCTTTTCGCCTTCTTTGGTTTCGTATGAGCGTTGCTTTAAGCGACCAGAGACAATGACACGCATGCCTTTTGTAAGAGACTCGGCAACATTCTCTGCTGCCTGCCGCCAAATTTGGCATTGCAAGAAAAGACTATCTCCGTCTTTCCATTCATTCGTGTTCTTATCAAGATAACGAGGAGTCGAGGCAACGCGAAACTTTGCTACGGCTGCACCGGAAGGGGTGAAACGTAACTCTGGGTCATCGACGAGATTGCCGATCATTGTGATATTTGTATCTCCTGCTGCCATTTTTTTCTCTTCTCTTAGATGGTGCTCAAATTATTGGCTAAATAGCTCTTAGACTATTCAGGCCGTATAACTTTTGTGCGCAACACCGCTTCGTTCAAATTCAGTTGACGATCCAACTCTTTGATCGCTGCAGGTTCACAGTGCATATCAACAACTGCGTAAATTCCTTCGGATTTCTTTGAAATCTCGAATGACATACGGCGCTTGCCCCAAACATCGAGCTTGTCGACGCGGCCGCCGCTCTCTTTGATGATCTTGAGATAAGTCTCAAGGCTTGGTGTGACTGTGCGTTCTTCAAGTTCTGGATCAAGAATGA